>NZ_JBEOPE010000005.1:0-229162 GCF_040309845.1 Psychrobacter sp. S1-30-MNA-CIBAN-0213
GATGTCAGATTGGTTAGTCATTGCTTAGTCTCCGGTTAGTGGATTATAAGCAGTTACACACTTTTTAGGAAAGGCTCATTTATTAAGGAGCAATGGCTGAACTCAGAAACAGAAATTATATCCTATAAAGCTATAATTCCTGTTTCTGGTTTTTAATAAGGCTATCGGGTGGTATTTTCAAAAAGTATGCTTGTATCAGACATAATCATAATTGATATAAGAGAACACCATACTGAATGTCTTAAAGTGATTGTCAATCTGCTTAAAGTCTGCCTTTTTCTTTAAGCTATGACTGTTGATGCAATTGATCTATATTTGTGTCTTCATAACCTAAAATATAGCATTTTTGCTTTGATTGGCACCCTTCCTTTATTTATTTACTCAGCATATTTTTTGATGCACCACAGGCACTTTTACATAGCCGATTACATCGTATACCGATACTGGTCATTGCTCCATCCGTGGGTCAAAGTACTGCACTTATTCAATGAAACCAAAAACAGAGCAAGGGAAAGCAATGACAGAGATTAATGGAAAGCGGTTATCTTATCTTTATGAGGCTGTAACTATGGGCACGATCCGGGCTGCAGCAGATAAGCTTAATATTGCTCCCTCCGCTGTCAGCCGGCAAATATCTCTGTTAGAGGAAGAGTTAGCATGCGTTCTTATTGAAAGGCATCGCAAAGGAGTAACGCCGACAGAAGCTGGTAGTATTCTCTTACAATTTTATCGGGAATCACTCTCTGCTGAAGAGACTTGTGTTTCCAAATTACAGGCGTTATTGGGATTACAGCGGGGTCATATAAAGTTAGCGATGGGTGATGGTTTTGTTGGGGATTTGATGTTGGGCCCACTATCTGAGTTTGCCCGTCTATATCCGGCGCTGACACTTTCAATCAGTACTGGTGGATCAAATGAAGTGATTCGTCAGGTTGAAGAAGATGAAGCGCATATTGGGCTAGTGTTCCATTCCAGCAGTCATCCGCGTATCCGCTCACAGGTTGTCAGTTGTCAGCCAATGTATATTATTATTTCGCCCGACCACCCTTTAGCTAATCGAAATAAACCGATGCAGTTGAAGGAGCTTCTAGAATACCCAGTAGGGCTGGCTGAAAGTCGTTTTGGCGTACGTCAGTTACTAACGATGGCCGAATTTCAACAAAAGATTCGATTTAACCCTATCCTAACCACTGACTCATTCACTGTACTAAAGAATTTTGCCCGCTCAAATATGGGGTTTACCTTTCTACCGTATTTTGTAGTGTCCAAAGAAGTGGAAGACGGACATTTGATAGCAATCCCTATAGACAATACGCTGCTGTCAAGCGGTGAAGCTCATATCGTAACTCGGTTGGGTCGTCATCTATCCCAAGGCCCGCATGAATTACTACAGCATCTCAAATTATGGATGAAAGCTTTGTAAGCGGACTGCACGCCGGCAACATCGCGTTGTTGGGGGCTATTCTGAGACAGCTGTGATGCGCCACCGATATTTACGCCCGTCCTTATAGTTGCCGGAGATGCTGCAAAGCGATCTCTATATCGAATATGCCATTGATGCCAGACTGAAGACAGTGATTACGCTCTGCGAAAGCGACTTCGTGACCAGGGACATGCTCGTGGGGTTGCCGAACTATCTGCAGCCCCAGATCGATCGGAAGTGGGCAATCAACAAGCTGAGGCAGGCGGCTCTTAGGAAAGCCGTTCAACAGTGGCTGCGTGAAAGGTGGTAGCTGGCTACACCGAGAAACTCATTCCGTCCATCGAGTCGCTGAACGAGCGTTTTTATCTCAGTAAGGTCTGACATGAGCTGTTCGATAATGGCGCTGCAGATGCGGACATATATTGACAGATTTTCTAGATTAGTCTGTAGAGGTTAGTCAAGAAAATTTAATGCAAATCGTTGTTAATACCATTATTCAATACTATCTCTCAATTGATCAGTCAATCAGATCAGCCTTGACCCTACCAAACGCAGCAATCGCCGTATCGATATCTTCCGCTGTCAATGCCGCACTCATTTGCGTCCGAATACGCGCTTGACCTTTAGGCACGACAGGGAAGGAAAATGCGACCACATATACTCCTTCTTTCTGTAATGCCTCCGCGAAGTGCGCTGCGAGTGCGGCATCGTGCAACATCACCGGAACGATCGGATGCTCGCCAGGTAGCAGCTCAAAGCCCAGTGTCTCCAGTCCCTGCCTGAATCTTGCGGTGTTCTTGCGAAGTTGGTGGCGCAAGGCACTTGAGTCCATGACAAGGTCAAGCGCCTTGAGGGCCCCAGCGACTACCGGAGGTGCAACGCTGTTAGAAAACAGGTAGGGGCGCGAGCGCTGCCTGAGCAGTTCCACGACTTCTCGACGGCCGCTGGTGTAGCCACCGCTTGCTCCACCAAGCGCCTTACCTAAAGTACCTGTGGTGATGTCGACTCTATCCATACATCCACGGTACTCATGCGTCCCCCTGCCCTGTTCACCGATAAAGCCAGTGGCATGGCAGTCATCGAAATGTACGAGCGCTCCATATTTTTCGGCAAGATCACAGATCTGGTCTAGCTTTGCGATGTAGCCATCCATTGAAAAGACGCCATCGCTGGTGATCAGCTTAAAGCGAGCGCCATTTGCATCGGCGAGCTGTAGCTGCCTCTCCAGATCGGCCATGTCGTTGTTGGCATAGCGATAGCGGCTGGCCTTACATAGGCGTATGCCATCTATGATGCTAGCGTGATTAAGGGCATCAGAAATAACGGCGTCTTCTGGGCCCAGCAAGGTTTCGAACAGCCCGCCGTTCGCATCGAAACAGGAGGGATATACGATTGTGTCTTCCATGCCGAGGAAATCGCTTAGCCTGTGTTCGAGGGTCTTGTGCAGTGTCTGAGTGCCGCAGATGAAGCGCACTGAAGCCATTCCGTAGCCCCATTCGTCAAGACCCTGCCGCGCTGCTTCCTGCACATCAGGATGCTGGGCAAGGCCAAGATAGTTGTTCGCGCAAAGGTTGAGTATTTTCGCCCCAGCCAAGCCTTCGACACCGACTCGCGAGTCCTGTGGCGAAGTTAATGGTCGTTCCGTTTTATACAGCCCTTCGGCCTTGATAGAATCGAGCTCCTGATTCAGGTGCTGCTGAAAATCTCCGTACATGTCAGTTCTCCCTTTTTTTAACGTTCGGACCAATCGAGCACGACTTTGCTCGCGTTACCAGCAAGCAGTGCATCGAAACCCTGCTGAAACTCGCTAAAATGCAGTCGGTGCGAGATGACGGGTTTCAGATCAAGGCCTGAATCAATCATTACCGACATTTTGTACCAAGTTTCGTACATCTCGCGTCCGTAAACACCTTTGATGGTGAGCATATTGAATATGACCAGATTCCAGTCAATACTCAGGTCTTGCTCCGGTATGCCGAGCATGGCGATCTTGCCGCCGTGACACATGCTGGCGATCAGGTCTTTGAAAGCCGACGCATTGCCGGACATTTCCAGACCAACATCGAAGCCCTCTGTCATTCCGAGCGACTGCTGTACATCGCCAAGTTTCTCGCGGCTAACGTCCACCACTCTTGTTGCGCCAAGCGTTGTAGCCAGTTCCAGTCGCTTCGGATTTACGTCAGTTACCACCACATGACGAGCGCCGGCATGCCGGCACACAGCCGCTGCCATGACACCGATCGGACCGGCGCCGGTAATGAGCACGTCTTCGCCGAGCAGCGGGAACTGAAGCGCGGTATGAACAGCATTACCGAACGGATCGAACAGCGACGCTACATCCAGATCAATACCCGGACGGTGCACCCAGACGTTGGACATTGGCAGCGCGACATATTCAGCAAATGCCCCCTGGCGATCGACGCCAACCCCGCTGGTATGCGCGCAGAGATGCCGCCGGCCGGCCAAACAATTGCGACAGCGGCCGCACACAACGTGGCCTTCACCGGATACGATCTGCCCCGGACAAAAGTCATTAACGTTGGAACCGACCCTGATGATCTCGCCGACGAATTCGTGGCCAACGACCATCGGCACGGGAACGGTCTTCTGCGCCCAGCTGTCCCATTTATAGATATGCAGATCAGTGCCGCAGATGGCGGTGCGTAGCACACGCACTAACACGTCATTAATACCAACGTCTGGTTCGGGAACATCCTTCAGCCAGAGGCCAGGTTTTGCTTCGCTTTTGACGAGCGCTTTCATAGTATAAAATCCTTTTTGATACGACTGGCCCGACTTATGATCAGGCAATCAATAAAATGCAAACTGCGCGAACTCTATTAAGTACGTTGAGCATAGCAGAGCTCCTAATATATTCTTTCAGACTTTCACTAATATGTGTCCGATGCTCGCAACTTTGAACATCGAACTGAACGTCTTTGCGCCGTTTAAAGCAGCATTTGTGCAATTACGGCAGATCCTAAGAAAGTGCCAGTAAAGGTTAGCAAGGCAACCACTGCAATTTTGAATCCGGATTTTTTAAACAGATTCACCTCCATTTGCGAGATTGCAAAGCCTGCATAGGCAAGCACAGGGGTAATAAGTTGTAATACGCCCAACTTGTCTGTTTCTACTAAGACATACTCACTCATTGGAAACTGTGGCAAAGAGATTAAAATAGCCACGATTGATATCCAAGCAATAGCGGGGACATTGATAGGAATAATTTCCTTTAATAGGACTCCAACGATACAGCAAGCGAATAGAATCAACATGGCAGGTAGAGCACTGATAGGATCAACACCTTGTCCAACCCAATTACTCAGCAACAGGACTACACATATAACCGCTAGCATAGATAAAGACTGCCATACTGATAAAATAGATTGCTCTGGTATCTTTATACCAAAATCTGTTTTTGTAGCAGTGGTAGTGTCATTATTCTTCTTAAACTTGCTAGTAACTTTATATAAAAATTCTGTAACTGGTAGGGCAACAAATAAACTGACAAATAGACCTGTGGCGTAAGTTAGTAGGTTAGAGGTCGCTGCAAACGCAGTAATAGTTTCCGCTTGAGCAGGTACAGTTTCTGCAAGCGCTGCTGAACAAGCACCCATCATACTCCCACTACCAATACCACAAGCCATTGCCAACGCACGAATATCCATGATATCCATAGAGGCAATAATACCCGCCATTAATGAGAAGTAAATCGCGCCAAATAAAGTACCCATTACATAGACACCCATTACGCCAATACCTTCGGCGCTCTGAAGTCCGTACTTATCAGCAATTAGCGCAATATTAGGTTCACGAGCAATTGAGTGAGTAGCACCAATAGATTCTCTCCCCATTCCAAACACTAATACCGCAATGGGTAGTGCTATGAAGGCAGTAGCTACATTTCCTAATTCTTGTAGTAAAAGGGCGGGACCTGCGGCTATTATTTCTTCTACTTTAGGACCGACACCAACACCAAATTTTGCAATAAAAGGCATGATACTTAAAAGAACAGCATAGCTTGCAAATTTTGCTCGATCTCTGGAGATGACAGCTGTCATTGAAGGTATAACGTTGGGGTTTAGTAGTATCGTAAAGATGAACGCGTACAACAAAGGCAGTAAGACTAGCGTACCGATACCAATAGGAATCTTAATGATTCCTATCCACTCGGCAAGTAGTGAGGCAATAATCACTAGTAAGTGTAGCTTCCAATCAAATAAGTGCTTCGTCATTGTACTTGAGAGCACACTGGTATTATTCATAGCAATTCCTTTTGCCTTTTATGGTTTTTACGTATTTTTATTACTTAGTTTATTAAGCGTTTTGTGGCAGTTCAGACTCAACTAAAGACACCCATACCTTTATACCGGTCTCAATAGCGTCGTCATTAAAGTCATAAGACGCATTGTGTAATGGTTTAGACGGGCTGCTACCATCAACACCCAACCAAAAATAAGCGCCTTTCACCACCTGATTCATGAACGAAAAGTCCTCAGAGGCCATCGAGGGCTCTACATCAGTATTTACCTTATCAGCGCCCAGTACTTTAATAGCAGCCTCTTTAATTTCAAGATAAGCTTGACTGTCATTCGTGGTTACTGGATAGCGAATATGATAATCCATCTCGCCTGTCACACCATACAAAGGTGGTAGGGCTTTCACCATCTCGGTGAGCATATCTTGCATGGACTGGCGTACGTCCATATCAAAGCTACGAACGGTTCCTTTTAGAATGGCGAAATCAGGAATAACATTGGTGGTATCTCCACTATTCATCTGCGTCACGCTGATCACACCAGACTGGAGTGGCGAGACTCTGCGCGAGATGATGGACTGAATATTGGTAATTAATGCTGCGCCTGCAGCAATCGGATCTGCCCCTAAATGTGGCATAGCAGCATGCGTACCTTTACCCGTCAGAGTAATCTCAAAGGTATCAAAAGAGGCCATCATAGGTCCACTATTGACCGCAATCTCGCCCACAGGTAATCCTGGCCAGTTATGTAACCCATAGACGGCGTCCATCGGAAACTTATCAAATAACCCATCGTCAATCATTGCCTTGGCACCGCCTAAGACCTCTTCGGCAGGTTGAAATATAAAATGAATCGTTCCGCTAAAGTTTTTATGTTGGCTCAGATGCTTTGCCGTACCAAGCAGAACTGAGGTATGACCATCATGACCACAGGCGTGCATACAGTTTTCATGCGTTGATTTATGCTCGATAGTGTTTTTTTCTGCTATTGGTAGCGCGTCAATATCAGCTCGTATTCCAATAGTGGGGCCTGAGCCATTCTTGAGTGTACCGACGACGCCCGTACCGCCCAATCCTTGATGCACCTCAATCCCAAAAGACTGTAGCTTGTCGACGATAAATGACGAGGTTTTGAACTCTTTAAAACCCAGCTCAGGTTGACTATGAATCTGCTGACGCCACTGCTTTACTTCACCCAGTAGGGTTTCGTTAATTAACATTTATTTTCTCCTTTGATATAAACGGGACGTACTATTGAATTGAATAACCAAATTGAATAGCAGAATCTTTTGCTGTTTCGATCCATACACTTTTAGTCTGTGTATATTCGAGTAAACCTTCGTAGCCGCTAGATCGGCCATAGCCGCTCTCACCAAAGCCACCAAACGGCGACATGACATTAATTGCCTTATAGCTATTTACCCAGAACGTTCCTGCATTTACTTGAGCGGCCATTCGATGTGCACGGCCTACATCAGCAGTCCAAACGGCACCCGCTAAACCAAAGCGACTGTCGTTTGCTAACGCTACAGCTTCTTCTTCATCATCAAATAAAATGACAGAAACAACAGGTCCAAAAATTTCTTCCTGTGCTACTCGCATATCATTTTTTACATTGACCAAAACTGTTGGCTGATAAAAATAACCATTTTCACCTCCACGAATTTCACCTGGCTTTCCGCCTGCAACAACAACAGCACCTTCAGCAATACCGTCAGAAATTAAAGAGTACACGTGACTAAACTGTTTCTGGTTATTAATCGGCCCCACCATCGTGCCTTCATCCCATGGCAAACCCACAGGCAACTTACTGGCTGCCGAGGCAACACGTTCCACTACTTCTTTATAGACATCGCGATGAACCAATAACCGAGAACCCGATACACAGCTCTGTCCAGCAGCAGAAAACACCGCAGCTTGCGCGCCCACTACCGCACGATCAAGATCAGCATCTGGAAAAATTATATTGGCTGACTTTCCACCCAGCTCCAATACACAAGGGATTACACGTTGCGCAGATGCCGAAGCAATGAGAGCACCGGTCTGTGGTGAACCGACAAAAACCACTTTTTTAGTTGCCGGATTGTTAATTGCGGCAGTGCCTGTCGTGTGCCCCAGCCCATTAATTACATTCACCAAACCACGCGGGATACCTGCTTGCTCAAGAATTTTAGCGAGTACTGTTGAACTCAATGGGGTTAATTCAGATGGCTTCAGTAAGACGGCATTTCCTGCGCAGATGGCAGGAGCGATCTGCCAGCCTCCGGTAAATACAGGTGCGTTCCAGGGTGTGATTTGAGTCACTACACCATAAGGCTCATGACGAGTGTAGTTTAAGTGGCTTGTTGGTACGGGAATAACTTGTCCCATAATTTTGTCACACCAACCAGCATAGTATTCAAACATATCTGCAACTTTCGCCACTTCAACTCGGCAATCACGAATAGGCTTACCTGCAGAGATACACTCTAAGCGTGCCAGAGGTTCTGCGGCTTCGCGTATTTTCATGCCGCACTTCCACATTAACTGACCTCTTGCACTGGCAGTCATTGACCACCATAATTTTTGAGCTTTTATAGCAGCATCTGCTGCTGTTGCAACAATACATTTCCCCGCATCACGATAGGTTAAAAATACCTGACCGGTTGCTGGGTTGATCAGCTCGATATCGTCTCCTTTACCTGTAACTAATCCTCCATCAATCCAGCTACCAAACTCTGAAGTACCTAGTAGTTCATTAAGCAATATTTCAACTTGCTGCTCACCATTTCCTTCTACTACAAAGCTCATAGTCTATTCTCCCAAGCCAGTATTTTTGATAATGCAGTTAAAATCATCCTGATCAGGTATATTTTCTTCGCTCTGCGACCAAATTTCGGCTACTTTTTCAGCTATAGGGAGATCCAAGCCCATCTCACCGATCATATTTTTTGCCAGACGCACATCTTTACGCATCAGCTGCATAGTGAAGCCCGAGTCAAAACCTTTATTGAGAATCCAACGAGGGAAATTAACTTCACTGATTGCACTACGACCTGAACCGGCGTTCAAACCGGCAATAAGGTCTGCAGGATCGAGTCCTGCCTTGGTACCCAGAGCTACTGCTTCGGCGGTAGTCACTAGATGTGCGGCACATAGTAGATTATTGATCAGTTTAGCCGCATGTCCATTGCCAGACTTTCCCATATAGACCACTTTTGAGCTCAATGCGTCCAGATACAACTGTGCACGTTCAAGGGAACTACGTTCACCTCCAACAACCATCACCATATTACCGGCTTCAGCACCCGCCGGTCCGCCACTGACAGGGCAGTCCAATAACTGATGACCTAACTGATCTAGCTCTACCCAAAGTGCCCGCGTCACCTCTGGTTCCGAGGTAGAAGTATCAATAATCAGGGTTTTAGGCTGAGCACAGTCAATAATGCCACCTTTGCCTTTAACAACGGCTTGTACATGTTTTGCCATTGGCAAAGATAGAATGATGACGCTAGATTCAGCGCACAGAGCTCTAATATCTGCAACAACATTTACGCCGATTTCCTTGGCAGCTTGGCGTTGCGCTTCTCCTATGTCCGTGCCGAACACTTTAAAATCATTGCGAAGCAAAGACTGAGCCATACCGTTACCCATACGGCCTAACCCGACAATACCTATAGTTTTTGTAGTCATGCCTACCTCCTTGTTTTGGTACTTTCTACCACTTTTATTATGACTAATAAGCTATTAAGAAGAAGTATAACAAACAACCTTTTGTGTTCTAAAAAAGGCAACACCAACGTCAGTAATGAGATAGATTTTGTATCGCATCACCTCATCTTATTGTTTACGGAAATTGGTGAGACGTTGCTAAAATAGTTGCAACGGGATTACCATAACTGATTGATAAATTTGCGTTTAATAACGCCATCTCTGCGATCTTGGTAGGCGAATTTTTTGCGTAGATAACATTCTCTGAGTGAATACTGAGACTGAGTATTGAGACTGAGTACAAGGAATTGCCAGCTCGGTTGATGTTAAATATTTGATTTGCAAAACAGTATATTTACTGTAAGTTGGACTTACTGATTTATGTATCAGGGTGTTGGTCGTGACAACCATGCACTACAACATCAGACTTGATAAAGAGTTAAAGGCACCAGGCTTTTCTGTTTTTGGAGTGTATGGTTTATCACCCTCGCAAGCCATTAAGTCGTTCTTGAATCAGTAGAGTTCATTTGAAAAGTCTTATGATATATAGCTCTAAGGCATGAAATATCAATATGCGTTGATCAAATCGTTTATGTTTTACTGATTACCGTTAACGAAATTTCATTTTCCCGCAATCTTTTAATACGTTTTAGATTTGTAACCGCCGTAAATGGTGTCACAAACTGGACTGTATTTCTCAACTGGAAAATTACTATGTCAACATCTCGCCTCTATTGTTTCAAAGACCACTTTTTAACCGCTGCGATACGCCGGCTTTCACCTTTTTTAGCCGTAGCTATTATCGGGGGATGTACACTTGCCCCAACATCATCTACAACATCACCTACAACATTAGCCACTTCGCCTCTTGCCACAACGGACTTACGGTTTACTTCTGTAGCAGACGTAGTGCCTAAATTACAAGAGGGTAGTTTAACGAGTGTGGAGCTTACCCAATATTATCTGGATCAAATTGCTGCAAATAATCAACAAGGGCTAACATTGCGTGCGGTGGTAGACATCAATCCAGATGCCCTAGCCATTGCTAGAGAACTCGATAAAGAACGAGCCGCTGGCAAAGTCCGTTCACCATTACATGGACTACCAATCTTAATAAAGGCTAATATCGCCACACAAGACCAGCTACCAACCACAGCGGGTGCTGAAGTTCTCGCCGGTCACCTTACCCCCGCGGATGCTGAATTGGTCAAACGTTTGCGCAAGCAGGGTGCGGTGATTTTAGGAAAAACCAACTTATCAGAGTGGGCTTATTTTCGCGGTTTTAAAGGTATTAGCGGCTGGTCTGGTTTGGGTGGGCAAACTGTTAACCCCTATCGCACTACTCATTCGCCTTGCGGGTCTAGCTCAGGTTCTGGTGTTGCCGTAGCTGCTGACTTTACGTTGCTAGCTATAGGCACTGAGACCGATGGTTCGATCATTTGTCCATCTTCGGTTAATGGCATTGTGGGTGTCAAACCTACTCGCGGCAGTGTGCCGGGCGCTGGCATCATTCCCATTGCTTCTTCTCAAGACATTGCTGGACCCATGACTCGGTATGTGAACGATGCCGAAGTCTTACTACGTGGAATAGTAGATCCATCGGCATTAGCACAAATGTCCTCTCGTACTACTCCTGTTAAACGAGTGGTGTTGGTGCGTGCTTTTGATGACTCCATGAGTGGGGTAAACACGCTAACGGACGAGCTGGCTGAAGATCTGAGTGACAATGGACTTACTGTCATCAATGTGAACAAATGGCAACTGCCAGACGGCTTAGAGGCGGCCGAGCGAACGGTATTGATTTACGAGTTCAAACGAGATCTGAGTGCTTGGCTTCGAGATTATAAAGCTCCGAAACGTGCTGAATCATTGACCGCTATACAAGCGTATAACCAATCCACTGCCGCCCGCAATCTACGCTACTTTGGTCAGGAGTTTTTTGAATTGGCGGATGCGGTGGATCTAGTAAAGGATCAAGCCGATTACAAACAAGCATTGAAAACCAGTCGCCAATTATCAGAAGCATTTCTCACTGATTTGCTGACCCAGCATCAAGCCGATGCTATCATTACGCCGTCCAACGGTCCAGCTTGGAAAATCGATTATGAAGCGGGCGACTCATTTGGCTTTTATACTTGGACACCCGCTGCTGTGGCGGGCTACCCAACCGTAACCCTACGGGCGGGGGATCAAGACGGACTTCCCCTCGGCGTTAGTCTGATTGGACGCCCTTACGATGAATTGAGGCTACTGGGATTGGCCAAAACGCTAGAGACTAATGGACTGGGCTTTAAACCGTCTACAAACCTAACGCAAGCCGGCTCAAAATATAAATAGTTCGATACCAGTACCAGTTGTTTGAACCAAGCTAACTAAACGATTAGTTAGCTTGGTTTTTCGTCGAAGCTCTAACAAACACAACTTGCTTAACAGCTTAATGCCGTCGATTCCATTATGTCAGTTTAACTAGAGTAATATATCCATTGATAAACTAGTCTTTTTAAGCAGTTCCCTTAGGGTATACCTAAATGAAACTATAACAAACGCATTTTAGTGGCATGATAAAAGTTAAGAAAAGATCACTTTAATTTCCTACTTTCTATAAAGTTTTTAAGCTTGTGAAAAAGGCTCAGTTTTTGACTAGAATACCTTTTAAAACACCACCAATTTTTTAATTAATTACTTTAGAGTATGTGTGTTTGAGTACCTTTACGCATATAGCCAGCACGTTTGTAAGCATTAGTAATCATATTGGTGTTACAAGACTGAATACCACTTAACTGGCTCAATTTTTCAGTGGTCAAATACCACAAATCAGCTAGATCATCGCATAACACATGCCAAAAGAACTGCGATTCGCCACTAATACCAAATAAGCATCGGGTATTCCTTATCTCAGAAAGAGCTTTTACAATTTCATCAATAGATTCAGGTCGAGCTTTTATCAATATAATTGCCTCCGTTTCATAGTCAAGTAGGCTAGGCTCAAAATCTAATCTTATGGAAAACACTTCTTTTGCTAGCAGTTCATTCATAGTTTTAAGGGTTTTATGTTCACTCATCTGTATAGCTTCAGAAAGGCTTTTTATCGAAATTCGACCATCTTGCGACAAGACATGAATCAGCTTCAACTCATCTGGGGACAATAAATGTTGAGTCACTATAGATGAATGGATAGAGGTTTTCTTTATTTTACTTGCCCAAGTAAATGGTTTTAACACTATTTGCGTTTCCGCTGTTTTAATATCTGGAAGTTGTGTAACGAAACTATGCATCCAAGGGTGTAAGTCGGCTGTTTTCTCTAAGCCAACCTCTAAAAAGATATCAGCCATACCTGTAGTTAAAAACACTACTCTAACTTCGGGTAGTTCAGAGAAAAACTGTGCCATTTCTTTTACCTTACCCAACTTAATACTCAACCAGACATGCACAGTGAGTCCTTTGTTAACCACCAGCGGATTCAGTTCAATAACGACACGAATGATTTTTTCATCAAGAAGTTTACTAATTCGTCTGGAGAGTTTTTTATAAGGAATATCACTGGCTATGCTCAGTTCTCGCCATGAACCTCGTGGGTTTTCTAATAAAGCATTAATGCACGCTTTATCAATGCTGTCTAATTTTAAAATTTCATTCATAATAGTTGACTTGTCTAAAAATTAAATATAACCTAAATTAGAGTCTAGAAATAGAAATAAATGGATTTATTTGTCTAAACTCTTGATATAGGAACTTATGGATGAGCCTGATATGAAAAACTCAATGTCTATGGTTGGAAATGTATCACAAAAGAAAGTCATTCTCGCAGGAACAATTGGAAATGCTGTCGAATGGTTTGACTGGACGATCTATGCAACATTTGCTGTATTTTTTTCCAAGCAGTTTTTCCCCTCCACAGATGCAACGGCATCACTACTAGCGGTTTTTGGTATTTTTGCTATCGGCTTTTTCATGCGACCTTTTGGTGGAATCGTACTAGGGATCTTTTCTGACCGATACGGCAGAAAAGCTGCGCTAGCAACCACAATCATAATGATGGCTGGTGGCTCATTAATGATTGCTTTGTCACCAACCTATGCAACGATTGGTATTTTTGCCCCAATTATTTTAGTTTTAGCACGATTAATACAAGGCTTGTCTTTAGGTGGGGAGTTTGCTTCTGCTGCAACTTATCTATCTGAAATGGCGCCAAAAGAAAAAAGGGGTTTTTATTCAAGCTTCATGTTCTTTAGTGCGGCTATGGGTATATTAATCGCATCAGGCTTGGCTTGGCTATTAACCAGTATTTTAACAGATCAGCAAATGAGTAACTACGGTTGGCGCATTCCTTTTCTATTAGGTGCTCTAGGTGGCCTTGTTGGGATGTGGATTCGCCGCTCTGTGCCTGATAGTGAAATGACGCATAATAAGGAAAAAGTCAAAAACCCTTTACTTGTGCTGATTAAAAACTATCCCAAAGAGACATTAAGAATAGTTGGAATCTCGATTTTAACTACCTTTGCATTTTATATATTTGTTATATATGTTCCAAGCTATGCAATTAATTTCCTAGGTGCAGAACCTAAAGTTGCTTTTGCTGCCAATACCATTGCCTTGGTTGTATTTATGTTATGTCAGCCTCTATTTGGCTGGTTATCCGACAAAATTGGACGCAAGCCACAGTTAATCGTTTTTGCTTTAGGTTATTTATTGTTTTTCTATCCCATGATTAAGTGGATGGATAGCTCATTCAACTCAATTTTATTGGTTGAAATGTTTGGCTTGGTGCTCTATGCATTATATACCTCAATTGGGCCAGCAGTGATGTCTGAACAATTTCCTACGGAAGTTCGAGCGGTTGGGATTGGAGCCCCTTATAACTTGGTGGTCGCAGTGTTAGGTGGTACTACACCATATGTTTTGACTTGGTCGCAAAGCAATGGGAAGCAAGATTATTTTTATTTTATGGTTATCGTTGGTGCAATTTTAACGCTGATCACCTTTATTAAAATGCCTGAAACTGTTGGTAAAAAACTGGAAGATATCTAATGAACTTATTAAATATTTCTGCACTCGATATTGCAAGGATGATTGCAAGAAAGGAAATAACTGTAGTTGAGGTGGTTGAGTTCTATATTCATCGTATTAAAAAGTATGAAAACTTAGATTGTATTTCAGTATTGTTTGAAACTGAGGCACGAGAACATGCTAAGCAATTAGATAAATTAAATATAGCAACTAAGCGCCTAAGTCAATTTCACGGTATCCCGATTCTTTTAAAAGATAATTTAGATGTCAAAGGCTATGTCACCAAAGCAGGCACCGTTTATTTAGACCAGATTGCACAAGAAAGCTGTGCTTTAGTCAGACAACTTGAAAGTTTAGGCTTTGTAATTTTAGGCAAAGTAAAAATGACGGAGTTAGCTTTTGGGCTCTCTGGACAAAATCCCATGCAAGGTACGCCACATAATCCTTGGTCTAAACAGCAATTGGCTCCTGGTGGCTCTTCATCTGGTGCTAGTGTTGCTGTAGCTGCTGGTTTATGCCCTTTGTCCATCGGTGGCGATACAGGTGGATCTATTCGTACACCTACGGCATTAAATGGCATCTTCGGTTTTAAGCCATCAAGTAATCGGTTCGTTGCTACTGGTGCAGTTCCGCTATCTAAAACTTTAGATACTTTTGGGCCAATCGCTTTAAGAAGTGAGGATATTTTTGAACTGTATGCACTTCTTAGCAATACTCAGATCCCTCAATTTCGATCAAATCTTAATAAATTGTATTATCTTGCAGAAGAGGATTTTCCATATCCATTAGATGATGAAGTATTAGATTTATGGAAAAAACTATTAACGCAATTAACCGCATCTGGTTTTGTGCTTAAAAAATGGAAGCCGCCAACTGAATTTAACTTTGAGGCGTTATCTGACCGTACATCGATGATTATCGCTTATGAAAGCTATTTGTATCATGGTAAGGATGCAGAAAATGTGCACACCAAGATGTGGGAAGTAGTAAGAGAGCGGGTTTTACGTGGCAAAAATATTTCATTAGAAAACTATCAAGAAGTAGTTGCACAGCGGGGCTCATTTGAACAGATTTTTGAGCAATCATTGATTGAAGAAGAATCTTTACTGCTACCGGTTAGCCCAATTTTTGCCGTTAAATTGGACGCACAAGACAAAAATTTTGCTCATGTCGGGGATTATACGCGACCTTTTAACTATCTCGATTCGCCATGCTTTTCTTTTCCAATCGGCAGCAGTTCGACAAACTTACCGGTGGGGGTACAACTAGTCTCCTATCGTGGCAATGATCATCTATTGTTAGAACAAGCACAGGCAATTATTTCCAGACTTAATATTAAGCCTGAAGTTGCTGATATTTAATCCAGTAATACTATAGAGAATAATTTAATTCAAAAAACTAAATATTAAATTTATTTATGTAAGTGTGTTTATATTAATATTTAATATAAAAACGCGCTATACCCTAAATCATGTTAGTTATTTTTTATTGTAATTAATTAATTTTTTAATTTATGTGGCTTTTTATTATATGAGCTTCAGGTTTATTATTGACTTAAACAAAGGTTATTTTAATAAAGAATTACTAATTTAAAATTTTATTTAATAGTTAATAATATACAATATTATTATATTTTTTATACACTTGACAAGTGATTAATTAAATCCTATATTAATAAAACTAATTCAAAGAAATGAAGTTTTATTTTATTTCCATTATTGTTTTAGTCTTATATTTCAATAACAGGGAAAGGTAAATAATATGAGCATATCTGTAAAGGAAACACTGGCCGCTAAAGGGATAAACCCTAGCGATGAGCATTTAATTAAACTTAAAAAAAATGGAATGAGTACGAACAAGTTAAGGGTGAAGAGACCTTTTTTATTTATAGATGATTATTAAAACAAATAATACAGGAAAATAATCATGTTAGGTTTAACACTACTTTATGTTGGCGCTGTTTTATTTGTTAACGGCCTCTGGCTACTAGGTAAAATTGAAGATAAAGAAGTTGCAGTAATAAACTTACTAGTAGGATTTCTAAGTTTTTTAATCGCAATATATTTAGTATTTAACAAATCTCAAGATTTAAATTTAATAAGTGCAGGTGCTTTTACCTTTCTTTTTGCTTTTACATACATATGGGTTGGCGCAAATCAATTTTTAAAGTCAAATTCAAAGGGTTTAGGTTGGTTTTGCTTTTTTGTAAGCCTTACAGCTCTAACTATAGCATTAAATTCGACGTTCAAAATAAGTATGGACATCAGTATTTGGAGCATCTTTAACTGGTATGCCTGGTCAGTTCTTTGGTTTTTATTCTTTGTTATGCTCAGCTTATCAAAAAATATTCAGAGACAAGTTGGTCTATTTACAATTTTTTGCGCCGTTACGACTGGATGGATACCAGGACTACTAATCCTGCAAAATATATATGAGATATATTAAGGAACGTTAGTCACATATAGTCGATTCACTTTAGAATAAATACAGTGCTACTTGGAATTTTACATCTAAAAAATGAATAATCAATTTGAACTTGATGCACTAATTATCATGTAAAGGAGGTTTTTATGTCTTCGTTAGATTAAAGAGTTTATGCAAGATAAGGATATCAAACCATAGAACGAATATTAAAAAAGGAATATAAAATGACCAATGTAAGTGCAGAGACCATCGACCTCACTGAACTGACTGTCGAGCAAGTACAGGCGGGTTTCGCCAGTGGCGCGTTCACCTCAGAAAAGCTGACTAAGGCTTACCTAGAGCGCATCGCGGAATTCAACCCTTCCTACAATGCGATCGTCTTTTTCAACGAGAAGGCGGTTGAAGAAGCATGCGCGATCGACAAGCGTCGCGCCGCTGGGGAAACACTGGGACCGCTAGCGGGTGTCCCCATCGTCGTCAAAGAGGCCATGGATATGAAAGGCTTTCCGACCACCGGTGGCTGGTCACTTCTCTATAGCAAGACCGGCGGTGTTGATTTGTTTCCTGAGACTGATTCTCCCGTCGTGGCCCGCATGCGCAAAGCCGATACTGTGATCCTAGGAAAGACCAACATTCCGGTGCTAAGCCATACCGGTTCGCATGCCAATGGCAGCTGGGCTGGCTCTACCTACAATTCGGCTGGCCGAGACTTCCTTCCCGGGGGCAGCAGTGCTGGGACTGCAACCGCTGTTGGTGCCAATTTTTGCGTGCTCGGTTTGGCAGAAGAAACCGCCGGCTCAATTCAAAATCCAGCATCGGCACAGGGGCTTGTAGGCATAAAGCCGACTCACGGACTCGTTCCTAATACGGGCGTTTTGCCGCTCTCCAGCTTGCGCGACGTCGTCGGCCCCATCGCACGGTGTGTACGCGATGCGGCACTGACGCTGGACGCGCTTGCAGGGTTCTCGATGGAAGATCCCAAGACGCTAGCATCCGTGGGCAAAATTCCGAAAGGCGGCTATATCTCGAAGTTGGATAAAAATGCGCTGAAGGGTAAGCGCATTGGTCTCTACGGTCCGGGCTGGCGCTCTTCGACGTTTTCCGAGGAGACGACAGGCCTTTATGAGCGCGCCCAAGAAGAATTGAAGAAACTTGGAGCAGAACTTGTAGACGACCCTTTTGCTAATTCCGGATTTATGGAACTTCGCAAGGCGGTCTTGCCTGGAGCCGAGTTCGACGCGCGCGGAATGGAATCAATTGCATATGATATTCAAAAATATCTTGAGCGCATGGGTTCAAGTGTCGCTCTGAAGACATTCGCGGAATTTGCCGAAGCGACGCAGAAAGAAGATGCGTTTGGGCCGGACGGAACGTTGAACTATATGAGTCATGTGCCCGCATTCGTAGAATCAGCGAAGTCACCATCTACACCTACAGATATGACGTCGTTCATCGAGCTGAGGGAAACCTATCTCGATATATTCAACACAGTTTTCAACGAGCATGGGCTTGATGCGGTCATCTACCCGCAAATGCAGGGTCCTTTAGGTCCGCTGCACGGAGACGAGACCATCGATGGGATGGTAGTCAGCGAGGTGAATATCGCAGGCCTACCAGCAGTGACGATACCAGCTGGCTTTTACGCCTCCGGTGCCCCATTCAATCTTGTTATTGTTGCGCGGCAATGGACTGAAGCCGAGATCCTTGCCATCGCGTACGCCTACGAACAGGGAACAATGCATCGCAAGGCGCCGGAACTCAAAAAGGCCTAGGGAAACTCTGATTAATATCGAGTAAACCGCCGCCTCCGGCGGTGCGATTCAAAAGGGCTCTGCCAATATGAACTAACCCCCATAAGTTGGACACAACTTATGGGGGTATTTTATGCGTTACGATCTAGACTTTAAGATCAAAGTCATAGCGTACTATAAGTAAGGACATAGCGTAGGTGCTACAGGTGAGAAGTTTGCCGTAAACCCACGGTTTATAAGCAAATGGGTTAAGCAGTATCAAATGATGGCTGTTGACTGTTTGTAGTCTTACTGTCGGAGGGTTTCCCAGATTCTGTGTAACTGCCGTTTAGATTAAATGCTTACTAATACGGTCATCAAACATAATCATAAAGCGATTTAAAGCAGCCGTCCAGTTACGAATGGGCATCGACCACTTTTTGGATGCCTGCTGGGTTGCCAGATAAATCACCTTGAATGCTGCCTGATCAGACGGGAACACCTTACGCTTATTCACCGCCGTACGAATCACACTGTTCAATGATTCTATAGCATTGGTGGTATAAATGGCTTTTCTGATGTCTTTAGGATAATTAAAGAACACCGTTAAGCCTTCCCAGTTATTGCGCCAAGACTTGATCACATGCGGGTATTTATCTCCCCACACCTCATCAAAGTGCTCAAGGTTGGCCTCTGCTATCTCAAGCGTATCAGCGCCGTAGATGGCTTTTAGGTCAACCGCCACATTCTTTTTATCTATCCACGGCACAAACTTCATCGAATAGCGCACCATATGCACGATACACAGCTGAACCTGAGCTTTAGGGTAGACGGTGTTAATGGCATCAGGGAAACCCTTTAAACCATCAACACAGGCAATGAGTATATCTTGTACCCCGCGGTTTTGTAGCTCAGTAAGTACGCCTAGCCAGAACTTAGCGCCCTCATTCTCTGATAACCACATACCAAGCAGCTCTTTTTTACCATCAAGTCCCACGCCTAGCGCCAGATAGATAGCCTTGTTGATAATCTGCTTGTCTTGACGTACTTTGACGACAATGCAGTCCAAATAGACGATGGGGTAGATGCTGCTTAAAGGCCTGTTCTGCCAAGCGGTGATGTCCTCTAAGATGTTGTCAGTGACTCTGGAAACCAAGCTGGTTGAGATGTCGACGTCGTAGATGTCTTTGATGGTTTCGACAATTTCAGTCGTTGTCTGACCCTTAGCATAAAAGCTAATGATCTTATCATCAAGCCCTGAAATACGGGTTTGGTGCTTACGCACTAATGCAGGTTCAAAGTCACCATCACGGTCTCTTGGGGTGGAGATCTCAAGCTCACCTGTGTCGCTACGGACGGTCTTTTTAGTGTGCCCGTTGCGCTTATTAGGCTTGTCTGCCTTTTCATGCTTGGGATAGCCGAGATGGTCTTCCATCTCGGCTTCAAGTGCGGTGTCGATAAACGATTGCATGAGTTGCTTTTGGAAGTCTTTGATATCATCAAAACTCTTCATGCTGCTAGCCATTTGCTCGGCCAGTTTTTTAATGTCAGATTGAGTAGTCATTGCTTATTCTCCGGTTAGTGGATTATAAGCAGTTACACAGTTTTTAGGAAAGGCTCCTTTA
Source organism: Psychrobacter sp. S1-30-MNA-CIBAN-0213 (assembly GCF_040309845.1). Taxonomy (NCBI): domain Bacteria; kingdom Pseudomonadati; phylum Pseudomonadota; class Gammaproteobacteria; order Moraxellales; family Moraxellaceae; genus Psychrobacter; species Psychrobacter sp. S1-30-MNA-CIBAN-0213. The sequence goes on from NZ_JBEOPE010000005.1 coordinate 20,158, forward strand.
TTAGGCTTTTTAAGATTAAATTGATTATACAAAATTTGCATAAGATATATATATTAAGGCCAGTAATAGTAGAATTATGATAGCTAAGCTAGCATGTAAAAACTGCAACTCCATACGAGAGCTACTACTCGAGCTATCAGCAGGCACCAATGACAATCCACATTGAGGACAGCTATTGTCAGCTTGGTTCAGTACGGTCATCGAGCGTGCATTAGTACAACGCATGGGAGAATTACTACAATAGCCAGTCATAAATATATCGCCATTTCTCTGATTAACATTATCTTTATAAAATATTTCAATAAGTTTTGTCTATGATATCTCTATCTGTGTGCGTCAAAAATATAAAACAAACATTAAAACTAACCTTATAGCCTATAACACTCTTATATGGGTTACCACAGATAATTTATTTAAATATTAAGAGCATATCCTCAACTTTAATCCTTATGGTTATAAGAGATATTTGAGTAACATTGTATAAGCACAAAATATTATTCGCTACTGAAGTCATATTTACTACCACATATCAGTTATATCGCCTATTAGACTTTAGTACACTATCCTCAGTAAAGGAAATGTATTATAATGCAACTGATTAGTTACTTTTTATTTCATGAATGTAACTTTGTTTATAAGTAGTTGATGTCATCCCTCATTGAATACTTATTTTTTTATTACTGATTATGTTAAGGATCTACAAGATGAAGCTACAATCCCTAGTTTTAGCTACTGCTACTGCACTTACTATGACTACTGCTTTTGCTGTACCTGCTGGTACTTGGTCTATCGCTGCTGGCGCCCATATGGTTGATCCTAAAAGCGACAATGGTACTCTTGCTGATGGCGCATTCTCTGTAGATGTTGATGATGACATTCGTCCTACAGTTAGCGGCGAATATTTCATTGCTAACAACGTTGGTATTGAATTACTAGCTGCCATTCCATTTGAACATGACATCACACTGACTACTGCTGATAATGTTGAAATTGAAGGTAAAACACAACATTTACCACCTACTTTGTCTATCCAGTATCACTTTGATGGCTATAATCTGCCTATGAATGTGAAGCCTTTTGTTGGCGTTGGTGTGAACTACACAACTTTCTTTAAAGAAAAACTATATCTCCCTGAAGGCCCAGCTAAATTAAAGCTTGATGATAGCGTTGGCGTTGCAGGTCACATTGGCTTAGATATTCCTTTTGCTCCAACTGAGTCTTTCCGTATTGATGCACGTTACATGGATATCAAAACAGATGTAAGCTTGAATGGTAATGATCTTGGTGAAGTTGATATTAGCCCTTGGGTCTATGGCGTAGCTTTTGTTAAAAGCTTCTAATTAGAAGTCTGTTTTATTTAGCATTACTTATAGTAAGAAAAAAAGCCGGTATCTGCCGGCTTTTTTGTGCCTGTTGATCAATAAAACTAAAAACATCCAATGTTCAAACGTATTGAACATTCGCAAACAATGCCTACTTGAAAATGCTTAACACATTCTAAAAAATCTAAATTTACACCATAAAAAAAGACCATCCAAGGACAGTCTTTTTGTTCGATCATTATATGAACCGTTTACACAATTTATAGCAAGATACGACGTGGATCAGCAAGTAAGCTTGCGACATAACGCGTAAATACGGCGGCATCAGCACCATTAATGACACGATGGTCATAAGACAATGATAGTGGCAACATTAGACGCGGCTCAAAAGTCTGCTTGTCGGCATTCCAGCGTGGCTGCGTTGTTGCTTCAGAAGCGCCTAATATACCTACTTGCGGCCAATTCACTAATGGTGTAAATGAAGTCCCACCTAAAACGCCTTGGCTTGAAATCGTGAAACTAGCACCTTGCAAATCTTTGGTACTGAGTTTTTTGTCACGAGCTTTCACTGCCAGCTCGCCAATCTCAATCGCAATCTGCTTAATACCTTTATCTTGAGCATTCTTAATTACTGGCACAATTAAGCCGTCATCAGTCGCCACGGCAATACCCATATTGACACTTTTACGCAAGATAATCTGCGTATTATCATCATTTAGATGGCTATTAAAGCGTGGATGCTGCGTAAGCGCATAAGCGGTCGCTTTGACAATAAATGCCAAGATGGTCAGACCAATACCTTGCGCTTTCATACCACCTTTTAACTCACCACGTAGCTTTTCAGTCTCCGTGATATCTGACAAATCAAACTGCGTTACTTGCGGTAGCAAAGTATTGTAGTTGAGCTGTGGTATTGAGACCTTTTGTAGACGGCTAAGGTCTTGAGTTTCTGTTTCGCCCCAGATATCCGTATTGCTCATGTCAGGCAGTTTTGGCAGACTTGAGCTTGCTACGTTGCTACTAGCAGCAGGTGCAGATTTTTGCGTAGTTAGGCTGTTTTTGACGTGCGCAAATAAGTCTTCTTTTAAGATACGGTCATTTAACGCTGTGCCATTTACCTGAGTAATATCTACGCCTAGCTGACGAGCAAGCTTACGTACAGCAGGACCCGCATAAACCTCGGTTAATTTTTCATTAACTTGAGCTTCTGTTAGCTTGCTACCACTAGAGTCACTCGCTGCAGGCGCAGACTTAGTGGCAACTTGCTTGGGCTCACCAGTAGTTTTGCTTTCAGGCTTAGTGCTAACGTCTTGATCGTTAGAGCCAGCTTTCGTTTGTGACTCAGTATCTTTTGACTCATCTGCACTATTATCAGCAGTATCTGAACCACTACTAACGATAACGATGAAATCTTGACCATTAGCAACCATGTCACCAGCTTCAACAAGTATTTTTTCAATCTTGCCCGCTTCTGGAGCTGGCACTTCAACTGAGGCTTTATCAGACTCAATTAATAAGATTGACTGATCAGCACTGACTATGTCACCTACGCTAACCATAATCTCAGCCACTTGTGCTTCATCAACCCCTAAATCTGGCAATGCATGCGTGGTAGCTTTTCCTGCTTTTTCGGCAGGTTTAGACGTATTTGACTGAGCTGATTCAGTATCGTCTTGTTTTTCTTCTTGCTTAGTATCTTGAGGCTCGTTTTGTTTTTCGGTTTCAGGTGCTTCTTTACTCTCTTCATTCGCACTTTTACTGTCGTCTTGGTTATCATCTTGACTGTCAGTATCAGCATCAAGCTCGATAAGCACCATACCTTCACTAACTTGATCGCCGATAGCAACACTAATTTTAGTGATCTTACCAGCAGCTGAGCTCGGCACTTCGACCGAGGCTTTATCAGATTCTAGCAAGATAATATTGTCGTCTTTGGCAATAACATCGCCGACTTCTACCATAATCTCACTGACTTCGGCGCTATCAACACCCAAATCGGGGGCTTTAATTTCCATCCTTGCTCTCCTTATCTTGTATTTGTCTTATTTTGTGAATCTCATTCTTTGATGTCATCATCATTGAGCAAATTGGCATCGGCTTTATCTTCAGCGCGGCCTTCAGTGCTGACTTCATCATCATCTTCATCGACAAACTCAGGTACAGGATTCGGGTTAACGTTATCAGGTGCTGGTGCTGGCGCATCTGGGAAATGATCATAATGAGGTTGTTGCTGCCATGCAGGTGGCTGGTCCACTTCGATGCCAAAGCTTGAAATAGCATCTTTTACAAGGCGCATCTCAACTTCACCTTCATCAGCTAAGCGTTTGAGCGTTGCTACCACAATGTGAGCGGCGTCCACGTGGAAGAAGCTACGTAAGTTTTCACGGGTATCAGAACGACCATAACCATCTGTACCTAGGGTAGTATAAGGACGATTATCTGGTAACCAACCACGGATTTGCTCTGAGTAGTTACGCATATAGTCAGTTGCGGCGACTACAATACCTTCATGAGGGGCAAGCTGCTCTGTCACCCATGATACTTTCTCTTCTTCCATAGGATGCAGACGGTTGTAATCATCACAAGCCATACCATCACGTGTCAGCTCATTAAAGCTAGTCACGCTCCATACGTTAGACGAAATATTGAACTCGTCTTTTAATATCTGCGACGCTTTTTGTACTTCACGTAAGATAACACCAGAACCCAACAGCTGAACTTGTGTTGATCCATTATCTTCAAGCAAGTACATGCCTCGTTTAATACCTTCCTCGCAACCTTCTGGCATCGCAGGTTGCTCATAGTTTTCGTTCATTAAAGTTAAATAATAATAAACGCGCTCGCCTTCGCCATACATGCGGCGTAGGCCATCATGCATAACTACTGCGAGCTCATAACCAAAGCAAGGGTCATAAGTTACACAGTTCGGTACAACGTTAAATAAGATTTGCGAATGACCATCTTGATGCTGTAAGCCTTCACCATTCAAGGTTGTACGACCTGCTGTCGCTCCTAATAAGAAGCCTTGTGCCTGACAATCACCCGCCGCCCATGCTAGATCACCGATGCGCTGGAAACCGAACATTGAATAGTAAATATACATCGGAATCATCGGTAACGCATTCACAGAATAGCTTGTTGCTAACGCAATCCAAGTACTCATCGCGCCTGCTTCGTTGATGCCTTCTTCTAACATGTGGCCGTCGATTGCTTCTTTATAACCCATCAAGGCTTCGCTATCTTCTGGTGTATATTTTTGCCCAACAGCAGAATAGATACCTAGTTGACGGAACATACCTTCTAAACCAAAAGTACGTGCTTCATCAGGTACGATAGGAACGACGCGATCTTGGATATCTTTATTTTTGAGCATTGCTGATAGCAAACGCACAAACACCATAGTGGTAGATTGCTCTTTACCGTTGCTGCCTTTCAGTACACGATCAAACATAGACAGTTCAGGAATGTTCAGTGGAATGTGACCACTACGACGATTCGGCAAGTGACCACCTAAGGCTTCACGGCGTCCTTTTAGGTACTTCATCTCCGCAGAACCTTCCTCAGGACGATAAAACGGTAGGGTCTCTAACTGCTCATCAGTAAATGGCAAATCAAAGCGATCACGGAAATACATTAGGGCTTCTTGATCTAGTTTTTTGACTTGGTGCGACTTATTAACGGCTTGGGTCTGAGCAGATAAGCCATAGCCTTTAACTGTTTTGACAAGAATAACTGTAGGTTGACCTTTCGTCTTCATCGCTTCACTAAAAGCGGCATAGACTTTCATCGGATCATGACCACCGCGATTTAAACGTGAAATATCTTCATCAGACAAGGCGTCTGCCATCTCTTCTAATTCTGGATATTTACCGAAGAACTCCTTGCGGGTAAATTCAGGGGTACGAGCTTCATATAGCTGATACTCACCATCAACTACTTCTTCCATACGATATTTAAGAACACCAGTATCATCATTAGCCAGTAAACTATCCCACTTACCGCCCCAAACGACCTTAATCACACGCCAGCCAGCACCGCGGAACACAGACTCTAACTCTTGAATAATCTTACCATTACCACGTACTGGTCCATCAAGACGCTGTAGATTACAGTTGACGACCCAGATTAAATTATCAAGCTTCTCACGACCAGCAAGTGATATTGCACCTAAGCTTTCTGGCTCATCCGTCTCACCGTCACCTAAGAACGTCCAAATCTTGCGACCTTCCTTCTCAAGCAATCCACGGTTTTCCATATAGCGATGCACATGCGCATGATAAATTGACATGATTGGACCCAAACCCATTGAAACAGTTGGGAACTGCCAGTAGTCAGGCATCAGATACGGATGCGGATAGCTTGATAAACCTTTGCCACCTACTTCACGACGGAAGTTATCTAACTGCTCCTCGTCTAAACGACCCTCTAAATAAGAGCGCGCATAGATACCCGGTGCTGAATGACCTTGGTAATAAATCATATCACCGCCGAAATGATCGCTCGCCGCACGGAAAAAATGGTTAAAACCCGTCTCATACAGTGTGGCACTCGATGCAAATGTCGCTAAGTGACCACCTAAGTCATCGTCATTTTTGTTTGCACGCATCACCATTGCCAAAGCATTATAGCGAATCAAAGCGCGAATCTTGCGCTCGATAGCCAAATCACCAGGGTACATCGGCTCATCTTCTACTGCGATGGTATTGATATAGGCAGTGTCTAAACGATTGAAAGGTAGGTCTTCCTGTACGGCCATGTTATATAACGCTTTTAATAAGAACTGTGCACGATCCTTATCAGCATGTTTGATGACGGACTCAAAAGCTTCCAACCATTCTTGCGTTTCGGTGCTATCAGCATCCTTATAGTAATTCATCTTTGTTCGTCCTTTTATATCAGTCATTCCTACCTAAAGGTAGGGTGTTATTTAATAGTGTGTAATGAGATAACGGGCTACTTTACGACGTCCTTGCTACGCTTAAGCATTCCATTGTCTTACGCGGTAATAGAGATAATATTATGCCAGTTGAGTGACTAATAAGCACAATTATGACATTGACTACATAGTGACTTTAATTTGTCAAAGCCATTTGCTGACCATACTAGTGACATCTGTATATATGATCATAAAATAATTACAGTCGTTCATTATAGGCTCTTATGACTCAAATGTTTATGGCTGTAGAGAAATGACAACATAACAAGTATTTCGTAGATAAATAGCGATTAGTTTTTTTAAAAATGACAAAGCTAAATGTAATATTTACAGCGCTTATTAACAAACTATTGTTCTTCATTAAATAAGTATATTCTCTCTATCATATCAAAATGACCGTTGGTAATATTAAACTGGCTTTTGCGATATGTACTATCTAACATCTTCTACTAATAAGTTTATAAAAAGATGCTTAACTATTGACCATAGTGAGCAATAGCTAATTTTGGGAATAGTCGTATGCACAAAGCTCAATGTTTTTTAGGTTCGCTTTCATACTCGTTCAGAGAATGTCTATGGCAACTACTAACGTTGATAGCCTTTATAACTCTTCTATTGGTCAGTAACTCATCGTTTGCCCTTGAGCCAAACCCTGGGGCTATTTGTCCTTCTGGCACTATTCAAGGCAGATTGTCAAATAATGACTATGCTAATTTATTATCGAGCTACAACAACAATAGTTATGTACCAGTAGTAGGCACACCTGCGAATACCATACCACTCAGTGTCAATATGAATATTTCGCAAACGAATAACTCTACAGTTACGCCTTCGATTGGGAGTAACTACCTTCACATTGATAAAACTGGTAATGATAAGAACCTAATAACAACTACTGTAATTCTTAGCTTTCGGAACTCTGGCACCACTACTCCTCTTTACCTAAGCAATGTTGCATTGAGTATATTTGACATTGATAAAAGCATCTTTAACACTGCCAATAGTAGGGGCTGGAGTGATCAGGTAACGATTACTGGTAAGACTATAAGCGGTGATATTATTGCTGGCAAGACATTCACTGGCTCCAATGTAACAAATTCTGGAAACACATTTTTCTCATCGGAAAACACACAGTGTAGTGCCGAACTTGACACCAAGTGTCAAGCCTCTATCTCGTTTGCACAACCTGTACAATCAATAGTCATGAGCTATGGCCATACTAACGAAATTAGTAAACCTTCAGATCAGGATATAGATTTTCGAGTAGATAATTATTGTTATACACCGCCTTTGTCTTATGAAATTTCTAAGACTGACGGTATAAATAGCATGGGCACTAACAACACGACTAACTACATCGTTAAAATCATCAATACTGGTGGTGCTACCTTAAACAACGTAACTCTAAAAGATGCTGCCGTTGCCGGACTCAGCAAACAATCCAACATCACGTGTGACACGACAGATACTACCAATAGTTGTACTACCGTACCGACAGTGTCTCAACTAGAAGGGACAGGATTTACGATCCCATCTATTCCTGTCGGCAAGAGCTACAGCATTATTGTGCCTACTCATGTGACTGCGTCTGCAGGCGCTACTGTAACTAATATAGCTACCATCAGTCATGCAAATTTGGCCACCAAAAGTGCAAGTGATAGCAACACAGTTAACTCAACATTTGACGAAGGCTCGACTACCACACCAGCCACTTGTCCAAGTGGTCATCAGAGGTATTACTTTGGAGGAAATAAGCCTGCTGGCGCTATACAACCTTCAAATGTAAGCTGGGCAAATGGAAGTTTGAGTAACGAATACACTTTTAACGGCATTAAATTTAAATTAGCTTTTTCTGAGACTACACATCTGCTTTCTGGTTATCCAAGCTATGGTAGTGATCCTGGCGTAACGGAGAATGCTCTCAATATGTTCCATAGTAGCCAACGTGCTGCAATCAATCACAAACTAGCCGCTGTCATAGACAGACCTGTCTCAAAATATGGGTTTGTTGTTCAGGATTTGGATTCTAATGAGGCTGGTAAGTATGTTGAGTCAATCTCACTTCTTACTTCTGGCGGACTGTTTTCCAACTTACTCAGTAATTATTTAACACAGTCTGGTAGTACTGTGTCAGGGACTCAGTGGAACAACTGTAGCACCTCCAACTCATGTAACTTCAATGTAGATTGGGGTTATAAATCGGCAAACACCCCTTTTATAGTAACTCATGGTAATACTTATTCTGGAGCATCTAGCACAGAATCGACTGGTAATCACTTGATGGGCTACTCAGACTTTTACTTTTGTCTTGCACCACCGAAAATTGTTGTAAAAAAGGCACTCAATGGTACACGTGTCAATGATACCGAAGCCAAGCGCGATCAATTTGAGATCAAGGTCACTGGTGGCTCTATCGCTAGTAATAGCGTTACAACCACTGGCACAGGCACAACGATCACTAACGGTAGTAGCAACGTCATAAGTTTAGCAGAAAGCACAACATATACGATTACTGAAAGAGTTATGAATGGCTCAACGCTTGGTGATATCGCGAACTATAACGCCACTTATACTTGTACTAATGCCACGACAAACGGCACTACTATACCGACTACCGCAATGAAATATGATGCTACTGCCAAAACTCGCTCATTCACTATTTCTGGTACTACTTACGGCGATGAGATTACTTGTACCATCACCAATAGTCCAGCAACCTACTCTTTCTCAGGAACGGTTTTTAATGACAATGGTGGTATCACTGAAGCTCAGGCGGATATCAGAAACGCTACTATAGACAGCGGTGTATATAACAATGCTAACTACTTTGACGGATTATTTAGCATCCCCTCTGAGAGCGGTATAGCGGGTAGTACCGTTAGTCTGGTGAATTGCACCAATACCAGTACTGTCTATGCTACAAAAGCGGCAGAGAACTCTGGTAGTAATATAGGGAAATATCAAATTACTGTAGCTAGTACCACATTGGCTGGTGTTGGCTCAGTATGTCTTATCGAAAGCAATAACAATAGCAGCCCTGCTTACCCTATTCGTACGACTACTGAAAAGCAAAGCATTGCTCTAATAGCAAACAATTATAACTATTTAAATAATAACTTTGGTAGAGTCATTACCAACAATGCAGCGCTGGTTCTTGAAAAAGAACAAGCGGCCAATGACTGTAAATTTACTAACTTTGCTAGCTTAACTTACAGTAAAAACCCTCTTTCTAGCTCTACTACAGGCGCAGGTACAGATGTCAAACCAGGCCAATGCATTGCCTATAAGATCACTGCGACCAATCGCTCAAATGTCGCTATCGATAACTTTGTGATGCAAGACGTATTACAGCGTAAAGATCCTAACAATCCAGCAGATCCTACGGTTACCTCTGTATTAGCAGGACCCGCACGAACGGTTGGTGTCTTTAACGATGGTCTAAGTAATGGTCAGAACGGCACGATTACTACTACATCTGCTACTTTACCCAAAAAAGAGAAACGTATTTTTTACTTTAATACCCAATATGGTTCGACACAGTCCAAGTAGTTGCTAATGTTAGCTATTAGATTAATTAGCTTGAGCTGATCAAGCTGGTCTTATTTTAACTACAAACCTGTGATTGTATGATTGATAATAAAAACTTAAACAAGGCTAAATTTTAGCCTTTACCGCTTAACTATCTCAAAACTCCACCTATCTGACTTTAGTCGCACTGACCGAGTTTTACCTTTATATTCCACATAAGTAATATACAAATATCGCTAACATAATAAAAATACATTTTATATATATAAAGTGTAAGTACTATATTTGCCTGCAGAAATGTGCAGCCGTAAATCTACTGTGTTTAGACACTCTGTATTTGCCCTACATTGAGGCTTTTTGACTGGTTGATTAGGGTAAAGGAAGAAAGGAAAAAATCATGAAAGCTAAACTTTATCTAAAAAAACTTATAACTACCATGATGGTATCTGCTGCGTTATTCAGTAGCGCACAGGCGACAGACGCTTTAAAGATGGAATTACAAGCTAATAAAATTATAAAGACCGCTGATGGCAAGCTTAGCTATATCACCGCATCAAATGCTCAAAAGGGTGAGACCGTACAATACCGCGCTACTTATACCAACGTCATTGATCAACCTATTAGCGATGTCGCTGTGACTTTGCCGATACCTGCAAACATGGTATTCACTGGTGAAGCACAACCAAAAAGTGCGCAAGCAACAATCGATGGCAAAAACTATGCGGACATGCCGCTTATGCGCAGAGTAGACGGCAAGGTCGTCAAGGTTCCATTGGCTGAATATAAAGCACTTCGTTGGAATATTAAGTGGCTTCCTGCGAACAAACTAGCAGACGTATCTCTTAATACCATTATTAATTAATAACCTTTATCAATTAACAACTTTGATTACTTTGCGCGACACTTTTAGGAAAACTAATTTATGAAGTCTAATATATTCAAATATTCAGTATTAACTGTCGGTGTTGTAGCCGCTATGAGTTTAACTACTGCAAACGCTGCCGATGTAGTATATGACAAAGAGAATGCTTTTTCTGTGACGAACAAGGCAACGGCTACTTATACTGTCGCTGATAACACAGGTAATCAGCAAAGAGCCGAGTCAAATGAAGTCGTCGTCAATGTGACTGAAACGGGAGCATTTAGCTTAGTTGCCAAAAATGATGATACAAGTAGTGGTGGTGCTATTGGTGATGACCTAAACGAAAACATCGCAATCCACCCTGCCGCTGGTTCTTCTGTAGACTTCAACCATACTCTCAGTAACGATGGTAACATCTCTGATACGTATACTATTAGTTTAGCCAATCCATCAAACAGCTTACCTGCTAGCGCTACCATCAAGTACCAAATAAAAGAAGGTAATACCAATGTTGGTAACTCTGAGACCATTGCAATTGGTGGAACGATAACGCTTAAACCAGGTCAAACTGCTGACATTACTATTACCGCTACTACAAGTTCTGATCGTGTTATCGGTAATAACACCTCCTTTACCGTTACAGCGACCAGTGCATATCTAACAAACAAAGGTCAGACAACAGCAGACCAAAAAGCGCTTAACACCAACAACGCTATTACGACTACCCCTGTTTATGCCATTACTAAGTCTGCTACCACCAATCTTAACAACAAAACATTCGATACCAATAATGCTAACGCCTATGTTGACTATACGATTACTGTGAAAAACGAAGGTAACATCGATGGTACAGCAGTAAGAATTACTGACGCCTTACCTGTAGGTTTGGTGGCCATAAAGTCTGGAGAGACTAACTATATAGCGCCTACGGTAGTCGCGTCTGGTACAAGTACAGCTAAGGATGCAAATATTTCAACCACTGGCAAAGAGATAACTGTTAGTGGTCAAGATATCAAAATGAATGAAACCATTACCGTTACTTTCCGTGCGAAGAAAGATACGACTACGCCTGCTACTGGCACTAATATCACCAACTATGCCCTCGTTGAAGATGATGTTGATGGCAATGGTTCTTTTGATCTTGTTGATAGCTCAGGTGATTCGGCAGGTGGTGTTACTGAAAAAACCTACGAAGATACTACTGCTACTAATTACAAAGGTAAAGATAGCAACTCTAACTCTACTATTACCACCAGTAGCCAGACTCGTAACCTAACGATTACTAGCGATACTGATGACAAAGAAGTTGGACTTATAAGTCAAAATAATACTTATATCTATACTATCACTAACGCAGGTACAGATATAACCGAAGCCGCTAGTGCTGATAAAGTTTACTTTACGGTAGCCCCAACTACTAATCATGCCAACATCACTATTGTTGAAACAGAAGTGTTTGTAGATGCTAACGATAATGGTAGCTATGATAGCAGTGAGACCATTTTGACCAAAACTGCTAAGGGATATGACCTTAATGAAGCAGCAACAACTGGTTTATTGCCTAACGAGTTTGTAAAGATTGGCGTAAAAGTAAATACAAGCGGTTCAAGCAGTAACCTTACAGGTGGCACGAATGATCTTGGTAGCCTTGAAACCATGGCTATTACTGTATTGCCACAAGGACCAGTTGCCGACACACCTGCACCTGCTAACGCTAGTGTAAGCTCTACTACCACTATGGAAGGTATCAATTTACTCAAGTACCAAGCAGTAGCAGCTTGTGGCGCAGCCTTAACTTCGCTTAGCTGGGCTGATACTACTATCAGTGGTGGTGAAGCCAAACCTGGTAACTGTATCTACTATAAAATCACTGCTGAAAACACTTTCAAAGATACTGCTAAAATCATTAGCGGTCTTGCAGTAACGGATGTGTTAGAGACACCTAAAATTATCTATGAAAAGGACTTTAGTTCTGAGACTTCAGGAAGTTCACCTGCAGCTACAGCAACTTATACTGCTCCAAACTTGATAGGGACGTTTAGTAGCCTAGCAGCAGGTGAAACAGGTACTATTTATTTCTCTGCGAAGATTTCACAAACAGGTACTAATTAATATTAACTCAAGTTTCATATATTGTATTTCAAGCTTAAAGAGCTATCTTAATCGCGTGTTAAGGTAGCTCCAACTTCAGTTTGCTGACTTCTGCTTTTTTAACTTCCGTTTTCCAACCATAATCTCCTACTCAGCTTTTATTAATAATTAAAGCCTATCACTTTATTATCCACATACCCTTTTCAGAATACAAACCTAAACCTCAGGTTTGCGTAGCCGATTTTGTGTGAATTGCCAATTTTCGTCAAAGAAACTGAGGAAATTTTTGCCTCATTCTTTATCTCTAAACCTAAGCTTTAATAGCGCCACCTTAAATCAATATTTAATTTTTGGCATATATTTTGCACATTCCAATCTAAATTCGGTGATTTTTTGCCTTTAGTCATGCTTTAGTTACCGTTTACGGTATAAGCACTTTAATCATTCCACATTGTAATGTTTAGAGTAAATTTAGCTCCGAGGGAATAAGATGCAAGAAAGTAACCATGCGACCCCCAAAAGACATATAGACATAAAACCAGTACTAGGCCTAACTATATCCACTCTATTATTTATAGGATTAAGCACAAGTAGCCAAAATGCACATGCCAACCCATTCTTACCATCATCTACCCCAACCTCTACAGCAGGTAGCTGTCCAGCTAACCATAAGATGTACTATATTGGAGCCACTCCACCTTCAGGATCTGTCAACCAGTCACTGAACTGGACCGATGGTGCGCTCAGTCGCGACTTTACATTCACAGAAGGTAGCGATATCAAAACCTTCAAAATTAGCTTTCCATTACTTGTAGATATCTATACTGATACTAATCAGATTACAAAGACCTCGCCTTTCTTCGGCTCTATAACTGGTGCGACGTCAGCAGCATTAAACTTAGTTCATACCTCCCCTGCAGTCAAGAATAACCATAATCTGAATATCAGCATTAATCGTACAGTAAGTAAAGTGGGCTACAAGATACAAGATTTGGATTCAACTGTTAATAACAATAATCAAGCGCCATATATAGAGCAAGTTGATGTCTCTACCAATGGTGGGCAAGTAACATTCAATAGTATCTTTCAAACCATAAACGCTAATAGAAATATAGTCACTGCAATCAAAGGTAAAAACTGTGGTGTTGGAGAATGTAATGTCGATGCTAATTGGAATTACAACCTCGCCAACACCTCTCTTATTTTGAGACACAACAATACACTTAGCGAATACAATAGTCCGCATGCTATTGGCTATTCAGATTTTTACTTCTGTCTTGCTCCTCCCAAAATTATTGTTAAAAAACAGCTTGATGGTAATCGCGTCAATGATACTAATATCAATCGCGATCAGTTTTCTATCAGTATCAACAATGCTACAACATCACTCAAGACTTTTGAAACGACTGGCTCAGGACAAGTTGTTACTAATGATAATAGCGGTGTCGTAGAGCTTGCAACCAGTACGACTTATACGATCATTGAGCGCGTTACGAACAATCAAAACAATGGCGATATCATTGCCTACAATGCGGCTTACACTTGCAACAACGCTACGACTGGTAGTACGACCGTCATGCCTACTACTGCGATGACTTATAACGCGTCTGCCAAAACTCGCTCATTTACTATATCCAATGCCACTCATGGCGACGAGATCACTTGTACTATTACTAACAGTCCATCTGCTAGTGTCCCATCGAATTATACCTTTGCAGGTATCGTCTTTAATGACAATGGCGGTATCACAGCTAGCACCAGTACTAAGCAGGATATTTCTGCGGCCTTTACAGGTAACGGTAATTATTATAATGGTGTATTTGATAGCAATGAATCAGGTATCTATGACCCTAACTTACGTATCAGTCTCACTGATTGCAATGGCAACAATATCGTATCCACTTCACCCAATCCGCAAACCGTCTCAAGTGCTGCAGCAAGTTTAGGTAGATATAGTTTCAGCGTCAGCCCAAACGTCCTTGTAGGTAGATCAAAAGTTTGTCTAGTCGAAACTGAACCAAACCCTTGGGACTATAGTGAAGATACGACTATTAATACTCAAGAAGTCGCGCTAGTCGCTAACGTCTATAACTATAAAACTGAAAAGAACAGCTCAGGTGATGTCACACGCAATCTTGATTTTGGTGAAGTAAAAGCAGACAACACAGCGTTGGTACTCAAAAAGCTCCAGTATGTACATACCTGTAATGACACGCTTAACTACTCTAGCATCACTAATACTAGTCAGCCGACTACAGGTTTTAGTATCAATCCAGCCAATGATGTTAAGCCAGGAAACTGTATCGCTTATAAGTTAGAAGCTTACAATCGCGGTCATGTTGACTTGAATGAAGTTAAAATTAACGACTCTTTACAGCGTACGCCCGTCGAGTCTGTATTTAACTTGCCAAGACCGTTAGGAAACCCTTCATCAGTATTCAGAAGCACTAATACATCGGCACCTATAGGCGTAAACGGTGTAATTATTTCTGATGCCTTTGATTTATTAAAAACGTCTGTATCTTCAACGGAGCCAACTAAGGCAATTTTATACTTTAATACTAAATATGGCTCTAAAAACACAAACCCTTAAATGACTAAGGCTTTGATTTTTTAAGTAATTCACATCCCACTGAGGAACTCGTAAACGTCATTTATCGGTTATTTGGTGACTATTTATTGGTTCTCTGTGAGAATAAAAAACAAAAAATTGTTGCACCTTTTACTAGCAAAACATTGTTCGTACTCACATTTTTATGTACGTTGGCAAGGATATTGCACGTAGAATTTACCCAACTGAGGATTTTGATATGAAATTATTTCAATTTTTACGCCACGCTCTTATCACCACTGCAGTATCTGCATGCCTGATCAATATATCGTACGCAGCAGATGCTCTAAAAATGGAGCTACAGGCCAATAAGATTGTAAAAACTGCTGACGGTAAGGTCAGCTACATCGCAGCATCAAATGCTCAGAAGGGTGAGACTGTACAGTACCGCGCTACTTATACCAATGTCATTGACCAGCCTATTAGCGATGTTGCTGTGACTCTCCCCATCCCTGCCAGCATGGTATTTACTGGCGAGGCAAAACCAAACAGCGCACAAGCAACTGTCGATGGCAAAAATTATGCTGATATGCCGCTTGTGCGTAAAGTAGATGGCAAAGTCATCAAAGTTCCATTATCTGAATACAAAGCTCTTCGTTGGAATATTAAATTACTTCCTGCGAAGAAATCAGCAGACGTATCACTTAATACCACTGTCAACTAAACCTTTTAACTTTGACCTTAGCTATTCATTTTTTTACTCAGGAGAATCTCTGGATGAAATCCAGCACCTTTAAGTACTCAGTATTGACAGTCGGTATCGCAGCGGCTTTTGGCATGACTAATGTTGCGAATGCAGCTGAATCAATAGCCGCATCGACTCCTACCATTAAAAACATAGCCAGTGCTACGTATAAAATAGGCACTGTTGCGCAAACTGCGGTTCAGTCTAATCCTGTAACTGTTAACATCACGCAAAGTGCAGCCTTCAGTTTAACGGCTACAACTACTGATGATAATGCTGCCGATGACTATAACCGCAACATCATTGTGACCCCGAAAGGTCGTGTTGCCTTTAACCATATCTTAACCAACTCAGGTAACGTAGAAGATACTTATAAGCTTAACTTAGCTCAGGGCGGTACTATTCCAGGTAGTACGCAAGATGCAAGCTCTTATGATCTAGACGCTACCAATGTCACTTACATTATCTATAATGCGGATAATTCTGTAAAAAGCACTACTACTGTTACTGGTACCGTTTTTCAAAACACTGACATTACACTTAAACCTAAATGATCCAACATCGAAGGTCACTTATACCGTCACTGTCCGTAACGATGAGACTGCACCTTATGCTGCCAATGCCAACAACATCGTGGTTTTCGATGGTTTACCAGAGGGCTTACGTCTAGCAGATCAGCCGAACTTAAGCGTCAGTAATAATGCCACTATTGTACCGGGTAGAGAAGGTAAAGGTACTAGTACTTCTAACGATAGCATTAGAGTTACTTTATTGAATTTAGCACCAGGTGAAACAGCCACTATTACCTTCGATGTGCAAAAAGATCAAGCCGAACCACTTGCTGATCCTAAAAAAACTATTAACCACGCCTCTATAACTCTCAATCTTGGTGAAAACCAAATCATTTATGACACTACGGATAGTACTGACCCTAAACAGAATACCAGTAACTTCTATCCAGCTGCTGATGATAGTGAAGTTACAGACGGTACTGTTAGTACAACTACTGGTAGTGACTCAGCAGCACCTTTAGTTTCTAACCAGCGTGCTATTAACATATCGTCACCTACTACTAAAGAGATACCAACTACTACGACAGATACAACGCAGATTACACATTCAGCTGTCATAAGAAATACTGGTAGAGAGACTGAAGGCGATCAAGTAGGTGAAATTAAATTCACTATCACTGAAGGTGCCAACGACCAAATCACCAGAGTACCGAACACGGTAGAGGTGGTATATGATGCTGACGACAACCCAGCAACTCCCAACCTCACCTACACAGTCACACGGGACGGTAATGGCGATTATGATCTAAGTACAGCCGTACCCAAAAATGGGGGAGCAGCATGGACTGGTATGGCACCGAACTCAAGTGTCACTATCAACTACAAAGTAGAGTCTACACAAGCAATCATTGACTCCACTGAAAAAACCTCAGTTACGTTAGTCGTTGGTGGACAGGATGCGCCTACAGTAGGTGCTCGCTCTGTTGAGAATACTACTATAGTAAAAGGTCTAAAGCTGGTCAAAAAACAAGCACTAAATGAAACCTGTGCTGTCAATGCTTCTCTTGTATTTACACAAGGTGATGTCGCTGCAAAACCCGGTGATTGTATCGTCTATAAAATTACAGCCTTTAATAACTTTTCAGCATCGGATACACGATTTAACTTCACTGACCTGATCGTAACGGATACGACAGATCGCTTTAATAATAAAGCTCAAGTACTAACTTCAAGTACTACCCCTTCCTTTACTGTCAAGCTAGCCGAAGTAGCTGACGCAGATGCATCGCCTGCAGACAATACTTATGGAGCATCAGCTAATTCTACTGCTGTTAGTGGCACGGTACCTAGCTTAGCACCGCAAAAATATGCAGCATTAGTATTTTCGGTAAAAATTAATCCTGACGGTGCTGCTCCTGGCTCACTTTAGCATTGCGTAAATTACTTATTTTTATATACCGTTATCTGTGATTAAGCTTATAGATAACGCAAAAACTGTCTTTGCTTAGGTTGCTCTACAAGTAAGCAAAGCAAAGACAGCCCCTCTGTTTTTGGATTTGATTGGATAATCAAGTAATATGACATTTCACTGTATCACTCAGTCTACTCGTCTATCGGCTAAAGCAGCCAAGCTATCTGCATTAACGGCAGCTATACTGATTATGCAATCCAATTCCGCTGCGGCAGCTACGTCTGATGTGCTCAGCATCATCGACAATATTGCCAATGCTCACTATTACGTTAGTAATGACAAAGCAGTATTATTGACCAGCACCTCGAACCAAGTAAAAGTCCAAGCATCTGCGTTAGAGAAGTATGACCTTCGCCTAAGCCAATCACCATTGCAGACTGTAGCGTCTGGCAGTGAAGTGATATGGAAAAACCTATTAACCAATAATAGCTATAGTGATGAAACCATCGCTCTAAGCTACGATATTCCAAGCAGCCTATCTAACTTTACAGTCTATCAAGATATCAATAAAGACGGTCTGATTGATTCAGATGACTTATTGATCACCAATCTCAACTCAATCAAAATTGGGCAAGGTGAGAGTATTCAGCTCATCGTACAGGCTCTTACTGATAGAAATGCAAAAGATGGTGATACTGCTGATATTAAGATTGGTGCAGTCGTCGTTGAAGATGCGTCAGTAAAGGCAGCTGTGATCGATAGTTTAATCATCGTCGAGCCTAGTATTAATTTCACTACTTGGAACTTTAACGGTAGCAAAAGAAATTCACAAATTGGCGATGACATTTATGTTGAAGCCAGCTACGCCCAATGTAATGTACAGCCTGATAAGCAAGATCAAATTTGGGTGACCATTACCTCACCTTTAACAGGCGATACCTACTCTCTAAAAGCCATAGAAACGGGCAATAACACGGGAAAGTACTATTTATCAGCGCCAACGCAAAACAATGCCAATGCACTCGATGATAATATCCTTCAAACCCGAAAAGATGATACATTGACAGCTACTTTAGACGCCTGTATTGATCCTTCTGTCGGTCTCGATCAACAACCTAGTCAATCTGATCTAAACTACATTGATGAGCAGATTAGTAGTGAAGTCGCTATCATTGACGAGACTCCCGACTTACAAGTCAAAAAAGAAAGCGATGTCAAAACTGCTGAGCTTGGCGACTACGTCAGTTACACTATTAAAGTCACCAATGACAATAGCGTCGCAACTGCTTATGACGTCCAGCTAAAAGATGCCCTACCACGTGGCTTTGATTACGTGAGTGGTAGCTTACGCATTGATAAGGCTCAAACCACTGAGTTTAAAGCAGATGGTAAATACCAGGTTTTAAGTTTCGGTAATATGGGTCCTAAGACAGGAAAAGAAATTACTTATCGCGTTCTAGTAGGCTCATCCGCCTTGGGCGGTGACGGTATTAATCGCGCTATCGCTCAAGGTCGCAATGAAAACGACCAAGTATTAGTCTCTAGAGAATCACAATGGAAAATTGATGTCAGCCGCGGCGTTATGAATACCGATGGTATCATCGTTGGTAAAATATACCATGACATCAACCGCGATGGTATTCAACAAAAAGATAATGATGAGCTTGGCGTAGCTGGTGTTCGTATTTATATGGAAAACGGCAACTATATCGTCACAGATCCTGAAGGAAAATATAATTTCTACGGTATCAGCGCCAAGACTCACGTACTAAAAGTTGATCGCACGACTTTACCTATTGGTACTGAACTCATTACTCAAAGTAATCGTAACGCAGGCGATGCCGGTAGCCGTTTCGTCGACTTAAAATATGGTGAAATGCATCGTGCAGATTTTGCGTTGGTAGGCGGCATGGCCGATAGTACTGAACGTTTAAATCAAGAACTCATCACACGTAGCAAAAATATTAGTGCTAAAAATGATGCCCTTGAGCAAGCCGTCAAGAGCGAGTTGGCTTTGGAGCCTGATTACGACCTCAATAATGACGACAATGTCGATGCTAGTGGCTGTAAGTCTAATGATGAATTAGACCGTGGTATTCAATGTGACTCAGCAATTGTTGCTGATATGGCTAACCCTACTGCCGAGCGTGTTAACTTAACGGTCAATACTATCGCACCTCCAAAACAAAAAGAGCTTGAAGAATACCTGAAAAAGGTGGCTAATAATGATGTAGCCTTTATCAACTTGAGCTCGGGTCAACAGTTAAACTCGTACAAGCAGTTGGTTCAAGTTCAAGCACCATTAGGCTCAAACTTTACCCTATATGCTAATGGTAAAGCCGTATCAGAAGAAAAAATCGGTAAAACAGCTGAACAAGCCAATCAAAGCGTTACTGCTTTTGATTATTACGCTGTTGATTTTAAGCGTGGTAGCAATACCTTACGCGGCGTTGCCACTGACGTAACAGGCAAAGTTATCTCAGAGCAAACCATCGACATCATCGCGCCTGACAGCTTACAAGCGATTAATTATCGTACTCAAGAGCGTTTGATTGAAGCTGACGGTGTGAGCGAATACCAAGTAGTCATTAGCCTAAAAGATCGTAACAACCTTCCTTACATCCCATCAACACCTATCACTATCGATACCAATATTGGACGTATCAATCTAAAAGACAGTAATAAAGATCAAGCTGGTACCCAGTTTAGCGTAGACGGTGGCGAGCTACTGATTCCAGTAATTGCACCAAATGCGCCAGGTAAAGGTGAGTTGATTATCGATACTGGTAGCAGCAAACAAGTGATTCCGCTACAATTTACGGCAAAGCTACGTCCGCTCATCGCGGTTGGTATTGTAGAAGGCGCTATATCATTAAAAGACTTTGATAGCGGCAGTATAACCGATGCCCAAGGCGCATTTGAAGAAGAGCTACATGAATTTGCAGGTGGTGACGACTATTCAGCAACTGGTCGTGCGGCGATGTTCCTAAAAGGCAAAGTACGTGGAGACTATCTGCTGACCCTAGCTTATGACAGCGACAAAAAAGGCGAACGTCTGTTCCGTGATATTGATCCAGGTGAATATTATCCAGTATACGGCGATTCATCAGCCAAAGGTTTTGACGCTCAGTCTACGAGCAAGCTATATATTCGTTTAGATAAAGGTCGCTCATTTGCTATGTACGGCGACCTAAAAACTCAGATTGATAACGACGATGGTATTAAGCTTGGTAAATACAGCCGCACTTTAACAGGTATTAAAGCTCAATTTGAGGATACCGATACCCGTATCACGACTTTCCTCGCTGAAACCAGCTCATCACAACGTGTTAATGAAACGCGTGGTCTCGGTATTTCGGGTCCTTATCCACTCGCTGGCGACTTTGATGCGGTACTCGAAAACTCTGAAACCATCGAAGTCATTACTCGTGATGCGAATAACCCTGGCCTGATCATTAGCCGTGAAACACTAACGCGCTTTGCTGACTACGAAATTGATCCTATTAGTCGCAGCCTGTATCTTAAAGCCCCTATTGCTAGTCAAGATATTGATGGCAATCCTATCTATTTACGTGTCACTGTTGAAGTGGACGAAGGCGGCGAAAACTATTGGGTCGGTGGCGTGGCAGGCAAACAACAATTAACAGATAAAGTCTCTGTCGGTGGTAGCTACATCAATAGCGATGATCCACTAAATAAAGAAGAGCTTGCCAGCGTTAACAGTGTGATCAAATTTAACGACAAGTTAAAACTGGTTGCGGAATATGCCAAGAGTAAAGCTGAAAACCCTGACTATGAGCCTAGCAATCAGATCAATGTAAAAGAGCTAAAAGAAGGCGACGATACTGATGGTGACGCCCTACGCATTGAGCTAAACTACGATGACAAAAACCGCACGCGCGCCAAAGCTTATTATAATAAAGCCGATGAAGGCTTCGTTACTGGTGCCTCTCCACTAACCGCTGGACGTACTGAATCTGGATTAGAGGTCACTCATAAGTTAAAGCACAAAACAACTGCGCTAAAGTTTGAAGGCATACGTACCGAAGATCATACTACCGAAGCCAGTCGTGAAGGTATACAGGCAAGTATAGAACAACGCCTTAGTCAAAATATCGTTGGTGAGATTGGACTACGTTATTATAAACAAGAAGCGACTGCTGCCTCACGTAATACGCAAGCTGCAACTGATGTCATAAACACTGATATTGTAGATGAGGATGAGAAGCCAATATTTAATGACAGTCTGATTAACCAGTCGGCACTTAATGGCGTAAATACTTTAGAAAAAGATATCGAAGGCATGACCGCCCGCGCCCGTATTACTGCTCGCTTGCCTAAGCTTAATAAAGCGTTGGTGTTTGCTGAATATGAGCAAGATATTGATCATAGCGCACGTAACGCAACCTCTATCGGCGGCGAAACTCCGCTAGGTAATTTAGGTCGTCTTTATGCGCGTCATGACTTAATCAACAGCCTATCAGGCAGCTACGGTCTTGATGATACCGATGAGCGTCAGCGTACTGTTGTAGGTTTTGATGCGACCTATATGAAAGATGGTAAGGTCTATAGTGAATACCGTGCTCGCGATGCTATTAGTGCACGTGAAGCTGAAGCAGCTATTGGTCTAAAGAACAAATGGTATGTCCAAGAAGGTCTGACCTTAAACACTTTATTTGAGCGTGTTGAATCGCTTGAAGGTGAAAAAGATAGCACTGCGACCGCAGTTGGTTTTGGTGTTGAATACCTTGCCAAAGAAGACTACAAAGCATCGGGCCGTTTAGAAAAACGCTGGGGTGACACTAGTGATACGCTGCTCGGTAGTGCCGGTATCGCCTATCGCTATACTGATGACATTACCCTACTGGCAAAAGACATCTACTCACGAGTAGACTATGATGATGGTCATCGTACTATCAACCGCTTTCAGCTTGGTGCTGCCTACCGTGACTATGACAGTAATCAGTTAGACATGCTAGCCAAGCTTGAATATCGCTTAGACGATAATGACACGGGCACTGATCCGTATCAGAAAGACTCACTAATATGGTCATGGAGTGGTAACTACCATCCAACACGTCCATTGACGTTATCTGGACACTATGCGGGTAAATACAATCAATACCAAGCTGATAATCTCGAGAGTGAAAACACAGCTCATGCCGCCTATGTGCGCGGTCTATACGATATTAGCGAACGCTGGGACATTGGCTTGCAAGCAGGTACATACTGGAATAATCAAGCCAACGATTTAGCTTATATGCTGGGTGCTGAAGTTGGTTATAGCCCAATGACTAACTTGTGGTTGTCACTTGGCTACAATTTTATGGGCTTTGAAGATGAAGATATCGCTTATGATGATAGTACTCAAGAAGGCGCTTACTTTAGACTGCGCTTCAAGTTTGATGAGGACTTGTTCAAACGTGATGATCCACGTAAAAACAAACGCCTAAGTACTGAGACTAAGACTTAAGCGATATGTAGCGGATAAAATAGTCTTAAAAATGACAATAGCTGATAGAAATTATAAGATAGCTCGTAAATGAATTACCATACAATAAGGCTTGCGTTATGCTAAATACTTCACAATTGATAGCGACAGTATCGGCTTATAAACGCCATACGCGTACTATATTGTCTGTAATGACATTATTAACGCTATCACCATTAGTACAGGCCGCAGGTAACAATCATGCTGATGATAGCCTAAATAAAGATGCTATTATTCCAATAAGCTATTGCTACAACGGTAATGCCACGCAAAATGTTCGCCCAAAACATAAGATGGTTGAGCAGCAAACTATCGACTGTATGCTGACTGAGCTGGCTTTATACCGAAAAAACTCTCTAACCTCACGCCAGCAATATTTTGCTTATAAAGCCCAAGCTTGGCTCAACTATGCTTCTCATGAAAATAGTATTAAAAGCAACACACAGGCTGGTAGCCAAGCATTAAAAGCTGGTGCTCATATTCTACAAAAGTTACGAAGCAATGCTGATGAAGAATTGAAGTTAACGACTGACATTCCATCATCATCTGCTTTGATGAGGCCTGATTTGTGGGCGACAGTAAGCGCTCTAAAAGATAGTGCTTCAAAAGACAGCACCTCAACAGATAGCAACAGTATAATTATTGCGCCACGTGAGCTAGCATTTAGTGAGGTGGCTTTGATTTGGGCAGCAGCTGATCAATGTGCACACGGTTGGCGTCAGTCTGGTACGCATTTTCGTATGGCTGAACGCTGGTTAGAGCAAGCACGTGAGGCATATGTCAATGCTCACGACTCAAAGACTAACGTAGCACTTGAAAGCTCAATTGTTGATTATTACAAGCAATATGCACCGTTAGATCCGCATGATGATGTTTGTCATGGTCAATCATTGCCTCCAACGACTCAAGTTGCTGACAGTAAAAGTGATAATAGTGTACTTTTAGTACACTCTACAACGATATCGATGCCAATACCGACCGTCACTTATCGTATTGGATATAAGACTATAAACCATTTAATTAATTAGAGTACTGATTGTAAGACACAAAAAAGCTGGCATCGCGCCAGCTTTTTTATTATGTCGTACTAACAACCGTATTTTAACCATTAAAACTTAACGGTTTTTGCGTGGTAACTTTTCTGGCAAGTAGCAACGCAGGTAAGCAATAGATGCAGTGGTTGCTTCTTGCAAATAATTATCTGTGATACTGGCATGACGACGATAAGATAAAGTAAATACGCCGTTGATGATACTATAGGTCACTAGAAGTATATCTTGTATATCTTCAAACTTTGGCATCTCATAGCGCTCTGATAAACGCTTATAGACTAGCTCAACGATTTGATGATCCATATCTTCACCGAAACTATCACCTTCAAAATCTGGCGTATTAGTATCATAAATCAGTTTAGCTTTGGTTTGATCATCATGAAAGATATTCACACAGCGTTGGATAAGCGCAGTTAGATAACCCTGCCATCTGTCATAGTCTACCGTCTCAACAGTGGTTAGTATTTCTAAAATTTCAATCGCATTTAAGAAACGCAGTGCTAAAAATATCGCTTCGATATTAGGAAAAAAGTGATAAGCGGAAGCTCGCGGAATACCCGCCTCTTCACACACATCAGCTAAACTAATATCATTAATAGCGCGAGTCTCGCTTAGCTTCTTTGCACCCATCAACAATTTTTGACGGCGTACGCGGCCTTGCTGACTAGTAAACTTAAACTTATTAGGCACCAACTTCTTTGCCAATTCTGAATCGACCAATATGTCTTCTATTTTGTCATCTCTGTGATCACTCATTATAAACCTCTTAGTATTACGCCCTATTATGTATAAATACGATCTTCATCGAATAACATTAGCACTAAATCAGCATGCTAATGTCAGTTTAGTGGTAAATATTGTTACTACTATATCCAATGAAGAAGCATCATAAACACTTGCACATTATCAAACAAGGGGCGTGAACGGATTAGAATGATAATGTGCCAATTAATAATATAACCAACTGCAGAATATGATTAATCGTAAAGTTTTATCTTTGCTCGGACAATGCCATGGTCAATTACTCTATCTGAATAATCCCACTTTAAATGATCGTTAAAGTAATCTACTCGCTCAACATGACCTAGTGAAAACTTGCTATCAGGTAAAAACTCTTCTGATACGAATAGTTGATCAATGACCTCTGGTATACCTTGATAGATGTGCGTATAAGCGACATCTTTCATCCAACCATAGCGAGCTTGGATACGAGCAGCATCGAACAATGCGACATCACGCATACTTTTGTCATAGTTCACCTCGCCAGTCTCAGCCATTAGTTGAGTAGTTACGCTACCAGTGACATCATTCATATCACCCAACAATATCAATGGTTCACGAGTATGTTGTAGCCGCTTGATAATAGACATACGTATTGATGCAGCTTCTGCCGCTCGCATACACAAGCTGCGCAGCTTGGCACGAACACGGATATTAGGGTCATCCATATCTTCTAATAAGTTGCCTGACTCATCACGTAAAAAATAAGCGCGTTTACTTTTAAGGTGAGCTGTGACAATTGTTATTGGTTGACCATACGTATCAACACGTAGTAACAATGGTGGACGATTAAATTGATGATAAGGTCCAACATCAGGGATATCGATTACCGCTTCAGGGACTATGTTCTCTAACAACGTAGTTTCTAACTGAGCAAAGCGGCTAATAAAACCGACAGCTGGCGTTTTTTGCGCGCCGTGGCCTTGAGTATATTGACTAGTACGGTCATTACTAGCAAGTGGAGCAATCACATGTTCTGCTTTAAAACCTAATGAAACAGCTAATGCTTCTAGAGCATCACTATCCCACACCTCTTGTACCGCAATAATATCTGCATGGGCTTTAGAAAGTAATTCGGTTATTCCTTGCAACTTATGCTGGTAAGCCTTACGGTCATATGCTGGTGCATTGTCATAATAAATTCGATCAGGATTGGCAAAATTAAGTAGATTAGCAGTAGCTATGTAAAATTGCTTTTGTTCATCATTATTCGCATGACGATTCATAGTTTACCTATTCTTATTTTTATTTGGTTTTATATTATTATATTGCACTAAAAATATCACTCTACTAAGAGGTCAAAATTGTCTCATAATCCTTTATGATTATGCTGTCTTCTGGCAGTTAATTATAAGATATTAGAAAATAAAACAATGAGCAAATAAAAAAGCTTCCAAAGTCATCTTTGGAAGCTTTAACATAGCATAAATTACATTAGTTGGGGCTGTCAGTCAGGCTACGTATACATTTATCACCTTGTAATTCACAAATCAGTAAGTTTCTGTACACTATGCTTACCACTTCTCACTCAATTGAAATAATACGGCTTATATTTGAACAATTCATAATTATATATTAGCAAATGAGATGGCAAGCTAGTCTCAAATAATAATTAACTAACACGGTTCCACGCATCACGTGATGCATGACGAGCATCATCCCAAGCTAGACGTGATTCGCCCTTTACTTCTTCCCATGAACGCTGCAAATCTGTTTCATGATCTTCGAAACGCGCGTCACTAGGATAACGTGCTCGGTTAGCATAACCTACTGCATAAGCTGGATGTAGATCACGGTCAAAATCGTGTCCTTGCTGATAATAACTAGCATTGGCATGTTCTGCACGCCAATAAGCTTCTTCACGGGTTGGGTCAATAGCTTCTGCTGCTGCATGACCTGCGCCGCCACCAACAATAGCACCAATAGCGCCACCAATTAATGTACCCAATGGTCCTGCCATCGTGCCAATAGCTGCGCCTGCTGCGGCACCACCGATGCCACCAATACCTGTTCCTACTGGATGTGATCCTGGCTCACCAGTAATAGGATCTGCATTAAGATCTTCTCTCGATTCTCTAGACATGTGCTTGACAGCAGTACGATCAATCGCATCATGATCCTCTATAATATTGTCATTTTCATGCCTAATGACAGTATTATTGATAGTATGATCACTACCAGTTAATCGGCGCTCATTGTCATCGATGATACGCTCTCTATCGCCAACTTCAAGATAGTCATCAGTGAGCACACGTTCATTGTTATCGATTACGCGGTCATTTGTAAGATCATTGTCATGTTTATTCATAATATTATCCTTAAATTGATAGTTATATACTTATTAGTTATTAATTTGAAATGGATTAAGTTGTATTAATCAATCACATTTGAAGTATAAAAAACTATCAACACTTATCGATAGAACGTTTATGTAAATTATGTCAACACTGCGATGACCTTATGTTACACGGTGTATAGTTATAACGTGTGTATATAAATCTATGCTAAATATAGTAATTAAAGAGCATATTATTAGGTATTTATGTTGATACTGATATGGTCGTTAATACAGTGTTTTAGGTATCTTTGATAATATTCTTTACCTATTTATACCTAATGAAAATTTTATATCTAATACATTTTGAAAGATATTTTAGATATCCATTAACGCCTTAGTAATAACGCGTTGCCACTTATCAAGATGTTGGGCACGTCTCTCAGCTGACATGTTAGGCTCAAAGATACGGTCTACTTGCCATGATTCTTTCATAGTTTGATCATCATACAATCCACTTTTTAAACCAGCAAGAAGCGCTGCGCCTTTAGCAGTGATTTCCGTATCTTTGGGACGCAAAACAGGTACACCAAGCAAGTCTGCTTGAAACTGCATCAACAGATCATTATTAGCAGCGCCTCCATCGACTCGTAGCTCGGTTAATGGATGCGGACTGTCTTTTTGCATAGCGATAAGAACGTCATAAGTTTGAAAGGCAATCGCCTCAAGAGCAGCACGAGCAATGTGTGCTTTGGTAGTGCCGCGACTCATGCCACTAATACTGGCATGAATATCAGAGCGCCAATAAGGTGCTCCAAGACCAGTAAACGCGGGAAGCAACACGACATCCTCGCTACTTTCTACCTGCCGAGCTAAATCTTCGACATCACAGCTTTGTTTAATCATCCCCAAATTATCACGTAGCCACTGTACGATAGCCCCTGCCATAAACACGCTGCCTTCTAGCGCATAATTTACTTCACGTCCAAAGAAAGAAGTGGGTGTTTGTAGCATACGTTTACCGGATTGCACAATGTCACTAATAGATAAGTTTTCTACACGATTTATTGGTGCTTTACGCTGCCAAGCTATCGTGGTCAGGAGTTGGTGCTCACTAAGTTTAGGAGTCTGACCAATATTCATTAGCATAAAACAACCCGTTCCATAGGTGTTTTTGGCCATACCAGGATTGAGACAACCTTGACCAAACAATGCTGCTTGCTGATCACCTAATACGGCATGGATAGGAATCTGCTTGGCAAATAAACCCTTTTTGGTTTTACCAAACTCACCATCTGATGGCAGCACTTTTGGTAGTATCGCCATCGGTATATCAAAGCGTGCGCATAGCTCCTCCGACCATGCCAGCTTGTGAATATCATATAATAGTGTACGTGAAGCATTGGTGACATCAATGACATGCTCGCCACCTGTCAGCTGGTAAATCAACCAGCTATCAATAGTACCTATTGCTATCTGCCCACTTGCCGCGCGGGCTTTTATCTTAGGATAGTACTCAAGCAACCAAGAAATCTTGCTGGCACTAAAATAAGGATCCAGTCGTAAGCCTGTAATCTGCCGCACCCTCTTTGACAGACCTACCGACATATCACCCATACTATCGTTAGCTAAGTCCTGACAGTATTTTGCTGTGCGCCTGTCTTGCCAAATAATGGCTGGTGCCAACGGTGTGCCCGTTTGCTTATCCCAAATGACGATAGATTCACGCTGATTGGTAATAGCAATGCTAGTGACATCAGTTGCGAGTAATCCTGCTTGATTAATGACATCGTGAGCACAGCTGATTTGAGTTTGCCAAATTTGCCGCGCATCTTGCTCTACATAGCCAGCTTTTGGCGTTTGCAGCGTGGTGGGCTGTTGGGCAATCTCAATAGGACGCGCGTGATCATCATATAAAATCGCCCGACTCGATGTTGTTCCTTGATCCAAGGCTAATATATATCCTGCCATCATTTACCTCTCACTCTTAATTCGCAATATCGCTTGCTATATTTGTCCAATATTTTTAACAGCTGTCTATATTTTTCAGTATCTATTTATATATAGCGGTCTATTTTAATAGTAGTCTCTTCTCATAATAGGTTATAAAATAAAACATACATCATCATTTTGTGAAATTTATAGTCTTATAATACTACATAGCGCTTGCCTCTCTATACTGCTTGCATTACTGCTTACATTGAAATCTTTTCATTAGTCTTTTGCCTATCTTCTATTAACAAAAGACTCTTATTGAGAAGCAGGTTTTTATCTTTTTTTATAAATAATATAGTGTTTTAGGTTAAAAACCCTGCTTAAGTATAAGAAAACTCAATATTGAATGAATAACAAGTAAATAATAAGCATTGACCCGTCATGGTTGTGGCTCTACAGTGTACGCTTTATTATCAGTGCTAAGACTTATACTATAGATGATGATTAATTCAATCCTTGTTATTTAGGTATTCTGTATTAAAACATCTTATACGACAAAATTTTGTTTCCTGATTAACGGTTTGTATCTCTTATGAAATTTGTTATCTCATCTCTACCTAGTGCTATTGCCACTATTATGCTGATAGGAATATCAACTCATACCGCAGCGAACAGCAATATAGAAATTATGAGTAAGGATAAAAATCTTATTTCAAAGGACGAAATATCGCCTATTGCTACTACTCAGATTATAGACGCAAACTATAAATATGATGCCAATGCAACCGATAAGAGCACGGTAGGCAATAGTAAAAAGTTAACGGCTGATACTGAGGCCGCCAGCTCTGTTTTGGTACAGCCGTCAAGCACCCTCACTCTAGATACTCTCGTCGACCCTATTACTCATAAAAGCATCGCTAACAGTTATCCTTTAGAGGTGGCTAGCTTTTTGAGTCTTGAACAAGCCCAAGAGATTTTGTTGCAAGTCTCACCTAAGCTCGCGGCCAATCAAGCTGCGATTGCAGCCAGTGAATATCAAACCGATGCCCTTAAAACGATAGACAATCCTTTTGTATTTGCGCAGCTATCAGCCAGTACCTACAACGTGCAGGAAGATATTGATTTATCAACGCTCAAGAATGGCGTAATCAACGGAGTAAATAATGCTGGTGCTAATACTGGTGATATTGTTCCTCCTATCCCGCCGTTACCAGACTTGCCAAACTTTGGCGAGATGGTCGGCGATCGTATTCCTGATTCCTATGACTTTAAGCGTTCGGGCTCTACGACGGGTGCAGGCCTAGGTTTTGCTTGGCCCGTTTATACTGCTGGGCGTTCCACGGCACTCACTGGTGCATCAGATGCACGCACTCAAGAGGCAGTGGCAGACAGCATACTCGACAAAAACGAGCTTTATAATACGTTGATTGAACGTTACTTTAAGGCACAATTGGCTATCATCGCCGCCTACCTACGTGAAGACGCCTATGACACGTTGCAGCAGACTGACCATATGGCAAAGCGACTATATGAAGAAGGATTTATATCACGTGTAGATCGTTTAGAAGCGCAGTCTGCACTGGCAGATGCAAAGAGTGAAGCAGTTAACGCAAATAATGACGCCCGCCTTGCTATGATTGCGTTGCAACGTCTGTTACGTACTGACTATCGTATCAAACCTACGACTCCTTTATTTGTCTCCAGCCGGCCTCTACCAGATGTGAGTTACTTTCAAAATTTAGCACTCAGCCATCATCCTGGCTTACAGAAAGTCGCTGCTAAACGCGCGCAAGCCCAAAAACTACATGAGCTATCTGATACCGGTCATAAACCCACTGTTATGTTATATGGCTATGTACAAGTTGAGAAGGATCCTAGCTGGATTGCAGGTATATCAGCCAGTTGGAAGCTATGGGGCGGACTTGATAAAACAGCATCGCTGGCATCCAGTAATGCTAAAATTCGCCAAGCTGATCTATCCGAAATTGAAGTGAGCGACAATCTACTACTACTGGTGGAAAAAAACTGGAACGATGTCAATAATGCTCAGTCGCGTTATCAAGCATTACAAAGCAATGTTGATTTGGCTACAGAGGTATTACGTTTACGACGCCTCGGACTGCAAGAAGGCGTAAATACTACGATTGAAGTGGTACAAGCACAAACACAAGCTCTCAAAGCTCGCACCGAACAAGCACAAGCTGCAAACGCTTATGTACAAGGGTTAGCTGCTTTAATGCAAAGTAGTGGCACGCCGCTCGCTTTTAATGCTTATCTAAATGCGGCTGACATAAGGCTGCCTACTTTGTATTCTGAACAATGATTTGATATTAAGAATGATAGGGCGTGTTGATAAGCGCTTGTACTGATTATAATTAAATTGCTAATGCCTATATTATTACTGACCTTACTTTACTGCTACTAATCTTACTGATACTAACCCTACTGCGAATAACTGTTTTATGAAAAAACTGATTTCTAAATTGACAAGTTGGCTTCAGCCCTTGCTACAGATATGGCGTATAGCGAACAACTCTAATGTTTGGGCACATTGCGCTAGCGTAGGGTTTTTTGGTTTTTTATCTATTTTTCCAGCAATGGCCGTGTTTGTGCTGCTTTATGGTCTCGCTTTCTCACCCTCTGAGATGCAAGAACAGATTTTAATTTTGCGTCAGTTTATACCTGATGGTGTATATGAAGTCCTTAATTCACGTTTAAGCGAACTGGCCTCTAACACCGCGTCAAAACTGACTTTTGGTCTGATTGCATCGACATTACTGGCCCTTTATGCTGGCTCTAAAGGCATCAAATCCCTAATTATTCTTGTCAATCTTGCCTTTCACATCACGCACGAGCGCAACTTGATACAAGGTACGATCCGAGCGGTTGGTTTAACCTTTGCCGCGGTAGTTGTCCTAATAATAGCAATCTCGTCTATCGCTATTATTCCTTTAGGGGCGGCCTATTTCCCCTTCCCTCAAATAGCGAAGACGATTGCACTTTGGAGCAGATGGCCTATATTAGCTGGCATCATATTCTTAAGCTTCTTAAGCCTATATCGTTTGGCGCCAAATCGTGACGCTATACCGCTAAAAAAACTGGTGCCAGGAGCATCTCTTGCGACCGTTCTCTGGATTCTATTGTCTGTGCTGTTTTCGATTTATGTCCAAAACTTTAATAACTATAGCGCTGAGTTTGGTGCGCTTTCAGCAGCCGTAGTCATTATGCTGTGGCTTTACTATTCAGCATTCATCGTAGCCTTTGGTGCTATTTTTAATTTCGAAGCCATAGAAAGCTCTAAACCTCATGCTGTTCGCGTGTACTGATAAACTGATAATTCATTAAAACGCCTTTAGGGTAGTACCTCTGATCGTTATTGATTGTTATCAAGATTAGAGAACTGCCTTGCAGCCTTTTATGCTGCTACCTTTACAATAAACCCTTCATTCTCAACTTTATTGCTTTAGGAATACCATTTTCATGACTGAACATCACAACGACTCGGATGCAGAAAACACGCCTATTGAACCTATGGATAATATTAAATCTGAACAGCCAGCACCTGATTATCAGCGCCTAAACTCAAAGGCT
The DNA here is from genome assembly GCF_040309845.1 of Psychrobacter sp. S1-30-MNA-CIBAN-0213. NCBI lineage: Bacteria > Pseudomonadati > Pseudomonadota > Gammaproteobacteria > Moraxellales > Moraxellaceae > Psychrobacter > Psychrobacter sp. S1-30-MNA-CIBAN-0213. Next base: position 53,240 of record NZ_JBEOPE010000005.1, read on the forward strand.
ACATCAGCGAAAAAAAAGGCGACAGTCAAAAAATCTGTTATTGCGTTAGTCGTTATCATGGTGCTTGGTGTCATCGCTTACGGATTGTTTAGAAGCGCCCAAAATAGTGAACCGCAAGTCATCACCTTGCAAGGGCAGATGCAAATGCAGCAAACGTCTATCGCAGCCAAAGTGCCTGGACGTATCGCTCAAATCATGGTCACTGAAGGTGATAGAGTAACTGCCGGTCAGCAGCTAATTGAGATGGATTCGCCTGAGATTAACGCGAAGATTAATCAAGCTCGTGCTGGTAAACAAATGGCACAGAGTCAGTTGGATAAAGCAAAAAATGGCGCGCGTCCTCAAGAGATTGCTCAAGCAAAAGCTGCTTGGCAAGCCAATAAAGCTGCCTCTGATCTAGCCGCCAGTACTTATGAACGTATCAACCGACTTTATGAAGAAGGTTTGATGGCTCGGCAAAAACGTGATGAGGCATTCGCACAATATCTTGCGACTAAAGATCAAACAATAGCGGCACGTCTACAATATGACTTAGCGGTAGAAGGTACTCGTAGCGAAGATAAGTCAGCAGCTACTGCACAAGTGGCACAAGTCGATGCCCAGTTAGAAGAAGCACTAGTCGCCAAAGAAGAGGCCAATCTAAAAAGCCCTATTGCAGGAATTGTAAATAATGTGATTGTCAGCACTGGTGAAGTCATCGGTCAAGGTGTACCTCTCCTAACACTCGTCAATACAGACGATCAATGGGTAGTACTTAATGTCACCGAAACCTATCTCAATCAATTTGCAATCGGTCGGCAGTTTACTGGCACTATTCCAGCACTATCATCAGCTAACAACCCACATACTAAACAATTCATCGTTTATGCAACCTCAACATTGTCTGATTTTGCGACTTGGCGCCCAACCAATAATGACGACGGTTTTGATGTACGTACTTTTGAAGTCAAAGCCCGACCTATGACTCCTGACTCGCGCGTCCGTTCAGGGATGAGTGTCATTGTGAACATCGACCCCACTTCTATTAATCAGACTCCAGAGTAGGTTATGCGTCTGTTCAAGGCTTTTCTGCGTAGTGCTGCGTACGAGCGTCGTTTTTTAACCAAAAACCATTGGGACTTCTCCGTGGTGGTCTGGATACCTTTGGTCACGATATTACTCATTTGGTGGATTTTTGCGCAAACCCAAATTACGGATTTACCTATCGGCGTAATTGACCAAGATAATAGTCCTGTCGCCAACACATTAGTACGGTATTTGGAAGCCAGTCCGGATATTACGGTTAGACAGCTATATCCCTCGCCAGCAGTAGCTGAAGCAGCTATTTTGCAGCGCGATATTTATGCAGTTGTCATTATCCCAGAAGACTTCGAGCGCAACATTCTATCTGGCAAGCCTGCGCCTATAGTCTTGCAAGTCAATGCTCAATACGGTACTCATTCTGGTATCATCCAAAAAAGTGTACAAACGGTAGCTGGTACTCTATCAGCTGGGATTGAAATTCAACGCTTAGTCAAACAAGGCGTGGCACCATCACAGGCGACTATCGCTTATTCACCTATTAGTGTTCAACGCATCAGCTTATTTAATGCTGCAACTGACTACCAGAAATTTTTGGCCTCAACTGTTATTCCTGCCCTACTACATATTTTAGCAATGGTAATCGGTGCGACAACCATCGGTCGTGAGTTACGTGATAAGCAGCTCGGTCGTTGGTATCGTTTTATTGATACAGGTAGTCCTAACCTGACGTTACTAAACAACAGTCATAGACAGTTAACAGAACTTGATAGCCAAGTTAATAATGCTAACTTCAAATCACAATCTACTCAAAACATCAGTATTCCGGTGCTACTATTTGGCCTGACAGGCAAGTATTTTTGGCCTATATTAGCTTATAGTATCTGGTCGATATTGGCATTATGGCTTGCTACACCGCAGCAGACGATTGCGTTAACTTCTTTGCTAGCTACTTATATTGGGCTTGTTCTGTTGATGATATTGTCATTTTGGCTCGGTGCTATATTTACGGTAGCTTCATTTTCATTGCGTGCAGGCTTATCTGCAACAGGCTTTGTATCTGCGCCCTCTTACGCTTTCGCTGGTGTCACTTTCCCTTATATCGCAATTAGCGATAGTGCTAAGCATTGGTCGGACGCCCTACCTTTAACTCATTATCTAAAACTACATATTGCGCAATTACAAATGCAAGCACCAGTGGCTATTTCTTTACCGATTGTTTACGGTCTAATGATTGCGACCATTATCGCGATGGTAATTACCACATTGTTAACCAAACGCGCATTGGCGCATCCTGAACGCTGGGGAGCCCGCTAATGTCATATACACAGAAGCACAAACCATCAAGAGCAACTCTACCTTCACAAACATCGTCACAAACTTTTTTAGGTAGCTTTTTACAAACGCTAAGAGATATCTTTACCGATAGTGGTGTAATTTTGATGCTGCTTATTGCGCCCATTATTTATGGTTTTTTTTATCCGTGGCCGTATTCAACTGAAGTAGTCAATCATGTACCTGTCGGTATTATTGATAAGGACAATAGCGACCTATCACGTACTATCGTTCGCTACGCTAGTGCCAGTCCGCAGCTTGATACTACACGCTTTCTTAATGAACAACAGGCTAAAGAAGCAATATGGTCAGATGAAATTGCAGGCTACCTGATTATTCCAAGCGGTCTTGAGCAGCAAGTACTATCAGGAAAGGCAGCCAGTGTTAGCGTACTGGGTAATGGCGGCTACTTTCTTTTGAATAAAAATGTTCAGATGGGATTTCTACAAGCGGTTAGTACGGTATCAGCGGGCATTGAGGTCAAGAAAAGCATTGCACAAGGCGCTTATTCGTCTACTGCGGTGCAAAACACGCAAGCTGTACCGCTACGGATTATTCCTTTGTATAATCAAACTGAAGGTTACGGGGCTTACGTAGTGCCCGCGGTATCTATTATTATATTGCAGCAAACATTACTGATGGCAACTGCCATGCTTATAGGAACTTGGTATGAGCAACATCGTCATATGACGACTATAGGCGGTTGGCTTGGTAGAATTGCTGCATTAAGCTCGCTAAGCTTTGTCATTGGTTGCTTTTATTATGGCTGGGCTTTTGAGCTCCATCATTATCCGCGTGGGCAAAATATGCTTGGCAGCTTGCTATTCTTGCTTTTATTCTGTCCAACAGTAGCTACACTTGGCTGCGTGCTCGGATTATGGTTTCGTCAGCGGGAGCGTAGTCTACAGATTTTGATCTTTAGCTCGCTACCGATATTCTTTGTCAGTGGCTATCCCTGGCCTGCCAACCAACTTCCAGAAATACTACAAATTGTGCGCTGGCTAGCACCTACCACTCCTGCTATCAATACTTCTGTACAGCTTAATCAAATGGGTGCAAGCATCTCGCAAGTCTCCATAGGATTTTATGCACTTGCTGCACTATGGGTGTTTTATTTCGTTTTACTGATGCTGTTTTGTTGGCGTACGGCGAAAAAACAGCCCTCTTTGAAAATCACAGAACCCTCTTGAAAATCATTTGGTCAAAAAAAAGCGCCTGTTAATTCAATAACAGGCGCTTTTTTATATTAAATTAAGGTGTACTGAAATCTAGAACACTCGATTAAGACCATTTAATGCTGCTACCCGATAAGCTTCTGCCATCGTTGGATAGTTGAACGTCGTATTTACAAAATACTCCAGCGTATTATTACACTTCATCACAGCCTGTCCGATATGGATAATCTCTGAAGCATGATTACCGTAGCAATGGATACCCAAGATTTCAAGCGTCTCACGATGGAACAATATCTTCAATACCCCAGAACGTTCACCAATAATTTGCGCTCGCGCCAAGTGTTTAAAGAATGCTTGACCCACCTCATAAGGGACTTTTTCGTCCGTTAATTCTTGCTCAGTTTTACCAATACTTGAGATTTCAGGAATCGTATAGATACCAGTTGGTACACTCGATACTGGCTCTGCATCACTATCGCCAACCATAAATGCCGCCGCACAGCGTCCTTGGTCATAAGCAGCTGAAGCCAGAGATGGCCAACCGATAACGTCACCAGCGGCATAAATGTTTTCAACTTCTGTACAGTAAGTATCGTCTACTTTAAGCTGTCCACGGCCGTTAGCCTTTAAACCAATGGCTTCTAAATTTAGTCCTTCAGTATTACCTGAGCGACCGTTTGACCATAAAATCGCATCGGACTTGATTTTTTTACCGCTCTTTAGATGCAATATGACATAGTCATCATGAGTCTCCAAATAGTCAATCTCTTCATTACTACGAATGACCACACCAAACTGTCTAAAGTCATGCGCAATAGCATCACTAATCTCACTATCAAGATAACTTAGTAATTGGTTTTGGTTATTGATTAGATCAACTTTATAGCCAAGGCCAGTGAAAATTGAAGCATATTCACAGCCGATGACACCCGCACCATAAATGATGATTTTTTTGACTACATAATCCATTTGTAGGATTTTGTCAGAATCAAAGACCCGCGGATGATCAAAATCTAAAATTTCAGGACGATAAGGTCGACTACCAACCGTGATGATCGCTTTATTGAAGGTAATGTTTTCAAAAATATTTTCATCAGTCTCAATGCGCAAAGTATTGGCATCTAAAAAACTTCCCCAACCATGAATGACTTCAATTTGATTGCGCTCATAAAAGCGCGTATGGGTGCTGACCTGATTACGTATTACTTTACGGGCATTTGCTAGCACCTTATTTAGAGGTACTTGCTTATATTCCATAGCTTTAGTGAACATCGGATCACGGCGGAAGTTAATCAAGTTGAATACTGATTGGCGCAGCGCTTTGCTCGGAATCGTACCTACATGCGTAGAGTTGCCACCGACCTGATCACGCGGGTCAACAACCACTACTTTTTTGCCAGACTTAGCAAGCTTCATAGCAGCAGCTTCACCAGCAGGACCTGCACCTAATATCACAGCATCATATTCAAACTTATGCTTATCACCTTTTATACGTTGTGAATCTTTAGTGAAGCCTGATTTGATATCAATACGCGTATCATCTAGCGGATTGACCAAATCAGGGTGATGCATAACATCTTCAGTGACTTGGTCGTGGGTTTGCTCAATTTGTTCTTGCTTATTTTTATCTTCGGTCTGCTCAGGAGATGTGACAGGTGCAGCACCACTGTCTTTATTTGATACTTCGGTATGAGTGTCGCTACCAGTATCATTAGTTGTATCATCTTTGCGTTTGCTTCCCATGATATCCTCTTTATTTATTTATTTACTACTTAATCATTAAGCTATTTATGTGAGTCATAAGCGATCTATGTTAGTCATAAACAATCTGTGCATGAATCAATATATACATGAGTCAAGATCATGATGTTATGGCGTGCCCACCATACGTTGTGACAAGATATTTTGCAATGTCCAGTGCCCGTTTAAACTCTGACGCTCTTCATCAACTTGCGGACGTGCGCTAATCACATATTCTGTACCAAGGCTTGGCGTAAAGTCATCAATCCAATCATAAGGAATCTGAAATACTGAACCATCTTTACTAGATTTGGCTAGCAAACACTGCATTGGTAGTGCCGATGCACAAGCCACTCGCTCTGGCATAATCGTTAAAGTCTGTGCCTCACCTAAAACAATAGTAGGTATATAGCGCGGTTCAGGGACTGGTTCGCGTGCGAAGGGAGATGATTGACAGGCACTGAGCAAAACTGTACTGCATAGCAGGCCCATCAATAATAAGGGAGATTTTTTAGATTTATGGGATAGACTCATAACACTCTCTATTTGGTGATAAATATATAGCAATGTTTATATAGTTTGTATGGTATGGCGAAGAAAACAACCGTAAGCGAAATTAACCAATGCGGCGTTTGAGACCGGTCATCTGTAAGATACGAGTAGCAATCTCTTCAACCGACATCTCTGAGACATCTAGGCTTGGAATACCATGAGTGATATAAATACCTTGTATGGCACGCTGCTCTTGCTGACACTGCTGATAGCTCGAATAACGACTGCCCGCACGGCGTTCTTGACGGATTTTTACTAAGCGATCAGTATCAATTAGCAAACCAAATAGCTTGTCTTTATGCTCACGCAGCGCTTTTGGCAGCTGATTATCGTACAAATCATCTTCAGTTAACGGGTAGTTGGCAGCGCGAATACCGAATTGTAGAGCTAAGTATAGAGACGTTGGTGTCTTGCCTGAACGTGACACACCAATCAATATAATATCTGCCATACTATAGTGGCGAGTGCGTGCACCATCATCATTGTCTAAGGCAAAATGTACCGCGTCGATACGTTCTTTATAAGTTTCAGAGTCGACGTTGTCATGAGCATGACCAGAGTGACCGTCAGGCTCTACCCCAGTCTCTTCAGCGATACGTCCAATCAAACCCTCATACATATCCAAGTTACAGCTGTGCGCAGAGTTGATCTTCTCACGGATTTCAGGACTGACAATAGTATCGAAGACTAATGGTAATAATCCATCGCGCTGATAGGCCATGTTGATCTTCTCAACTGCATCTTCCGCGCGCTCTATGCTATCAACATAGGGTAATACACATGTTTCAAATGGTACCGAGGCAAACTGGCTCAATATAGAACGACCCAACGTTTCGGCAGTAATGGCAGTACCATCAGAGATAAAAAAAGCACTTCTTATAGTTTGTGAGTTATCTAAACTTAAAGCGTGATGATTTTGAATAGTAGGCTTATTTTGCTCGGACGGATTGTTAGAGTACATAACTTGAAAACCTCAGTGTAAACCTCAATAGTAAGCTTTAATTGACTCATTATACTTATACTAATTAAGTACGATAATTAAGTCGCTGTGTGACGCACATTCAGTAAGCAGCTATAACACATTCCTATAATATAAATAGGTAGATTAATAGTTACATTGTCATATACGCCTGATATTTCATGCTCTACATTATACTCATAATAGCGTCTTAATAGGAATCAAAGTTAGCATAACTAGCGAACCTTAATAGCGGGTTCTTGCTACAGATTGTCATAGACCTTTTGCACTATTAAAATATTATGCGCTACATATAGGCATATAATTTATAGGAACATTTAGACTGAATTAGCTGCTTTATATTCGGATAAGTGAGACAATAGTGCGATTGTTTATTGCAGAACTCTATAATTTGTATCTTTTTCATAAATTTTTTGGCTTAACCCCTCGAAATTGTCCAAATATAGCGGTATAATTTACCGTTATAATCCTTACTAAATAACCTTATTTTCTGGAGTTATCATGGCAGCTCAATCTACAGCACTTGTGATCAATCTTGATCAGTTAGGAAAAAACGACATTGACATGGTCGGTGGTAAGAATGCTTCGCTTGGTGAGATGATCAGTCATCTGTCTGATTTGGGCGTTAGTGTCCCAGGCGGCTTTGCTACAACTTCAAATGCTTTCAATCGTTTTTTGACTGAAACAGGTTTGCTTGACAAGATTAACAGCGAGCTTAAAGAGCTAGATGTTAACGATGTTAATAAGCTTACTGCTACGGGTAAAAAAATCCGTACGTGGATTATTGAACAAGAATTGCCAAAAGATCTTGAGCAAGAGGTGCGTAAATCATTCGAAGAGATGAGTGATGGCAAAGATATCGCGGTTGCTGTACGTTCTTCTGCAACTGCTGAAGATTTGCCAGATGCTTCATTTGCTGGTCAGCAAGAGACTTTTTTGAACATTCGCGGTATTGATAACGTCCTTATCGCTATTAAAGAAGTATTTGCCTCCCTTTATAATGACCGTGCTATCTCTTATCGTGTACATAAAGGTTTTGAGCATGAAGGCGTTGCCTTATCTGCTGCTGTACAACGTATGGTACGCTCAGAAACAGGTGCTGCGGGCGTTATGTTTACCCTAGATACCGAAAGTGGCTTTGATCAAGTGGTCTTTATCACATCAAGCTATGGTCTAGGTGAAATGGTTGTTCAAGGCGCGGTTAACCCTGATGAGTTCTATTTATCGAAACGCCTACTTGCTGATGGTAAGCCTGCGATTATTCGCCGTAACCTAGGCAGCAAGCATAAGAAAATGATTTATGGTGATGAAGGCAGCACGACTAAATCGGTCAAAACTGTCGATGTCGAAAAAGAAGAGCGCATGCAGTTCTCATTATCAACTGAAGAGCTGACTGACCTTGCCAAACAAGCAGTGACCATCGAAAAGCATTATGGTCAAGCAATGGACATCGAATGGGCAAAAGACGGTGATACGAATGAAATCTTTATCGTTCAAGCCCGTCCAGAAACGGTGAAAAGCCGCCAAGATAGCAATGTCATGGAACGTTATATCATCGATACTAACAATGCAAAAGTATTATGTGAAGGTCGTTCAATCGGTCAACGTATTGGCGCAGGTAAAGTACGTATCGTTAGCAACTTAAATGAGATGGACAAAGTACAAGACGGCGATGTCTTAGTTTCAGATATGACCGATCCGGATTGGGAACCAGTCATGAAGCGTGCTTCTGCGATCATCACCAACCGTGGTGGCCGTACTTGTCATGCTGCTATTATCGCGCGTGAGCTTGGTGTTCCAGCTATCGTTGGTTGTGGTAATGCCACCGAATTGTTGGTTGATGGTCAAGACGTCACCGTTTCTTGTGCTGAAGGTGATACAGGCTTTATTTATGAGAGCCAAATTGATTTTGAAATTCAGACCAACTCTATTGAGTCTATGCCAGAGCTTGCATTTAAAATTATGATGAACGTTGGCAACCCAGATCGTGCCTTCTCATTCACGCAAATGCCAAACGAAGGTATCGGTCTTGCCCGTCTTGAATTCATCATTAACCGCATGATTGGTGTACATCCAAAAGCATTGTTAAATATGAACAGCTTACCACGTGAAGTGGCACAAGCGATTAATGAACGTATTGCAGGTTATGCTTCACCAGTTGATTTCTATGTTGATAAATTGGTCGAAGGTATCTCAACGTTAGCCGTTGCCTTTATGGATCAACCAGTTATCGTTCGCATGTCAGATTTTAAATCGAACGAATATGCCAACTTACTTGGTGGTAAATTATACGAGCCATCAGAAGAGAACCCAATGCTTGGTTTCCGTGGTGCTAGCCGCTACGTTTCTGATAACTTCCGTGACTGCTTTGAGCTTGAGTGTAAAGCGCTTAAGCGTGTACGTGATGAGATGGGCTTGACCAACGTCGAGATTATGATTCCTTTCGTACGTACTGTTGGCGAAGCAGCCCAAGTCATTGAGTTGCTCGAGAAGAATGGTCTAAAACGTGGTGAAAATGGTCTACGCATCATTATGATGTGTGAGCTACCAACTAACTGCTTACTAGCAGAAGAGTTCCTCGAGCACTTCGATGGCTTCTCAATTGGTTCAAACGACTTAACTCAACTTACTCTTGGTCTTGATCGTGACTCAGGTATCGTCTCACATCTATTTGATGAACGTGATCCTGCCGTTAAGAAATTATTGTCGATGGCGATTGATGCCTGCCGTAAAGCTGATAAATATATCGGTATCTGTGGTCAAGGTCCTTCAGACCATCCAGATCTTGCTTTTTGGCTTATGGAACAAGGTATTAGCTCAGTGTCACTTAACCCTGACTCAGTATTAGATACCTGGTTCTTCTTAGCTGGTGAAGAAGTACAATAAGCTGTAACGTTAAGTCACCGCAGTAATTCACACAGTCATTAAGTAAGCAATCATTAGGGTCTATTTGAAAAATCCTCAATAGACCCTAATACTATGGCTTACAGTAGCGACTTAAGATATGACTAACTATGCAGGCAATTATGCAGATTTTCCTTGCTCGAAATAACGTACAAGCTGGTCCATATACTTTGGATCAACTCAATATTATGCTGACATCTGGTGAGGTATTATTAGATGATTTGGTATGGCATGAAGGCTTAGATAAGTGGCAGCGTGTTGGAGACTTGACAGGTAACCAACCTCTTTATAGTCCTGCTAACATTCCTACGCCTAACGACTCTATCATTAATAATGTGACGGTATTCCCTGAAGACTCTGATACTAATAGTCGCGATGGCAAAAACGTGTCTCTTGATAGATTATATGGTAAGCCTGAACGCCCAAAAAGTAATACTGACAAGAATGCTAAAGGTGGCATGACGTCCAACCGTCATCATACGCCAAATAAAAATGTATCATTGAACAAACCTGATACGACCAAACTTGCCAATAGTAAAGACAAAGTACTTGGCGATGTGGTCCTTGCACCTATTATGTCACGCGTATTGGCAACAGCACTTAATGGCCTATTATATATATTAGCGATTTTTCCGTTAGTACTAGCATTGACCAAAATGGATGTAGATTACTCAAAGTTCCAAGATATTCAGAATATGGATGCCGCTTATCAGTACTCGATGACACTCATGGAGAGCTTACCTAGCTCTACCTTAATGATGTCACAAGTTATGGTCTTTGGTCTATTCGCCCTACAACTGGTATTTATTACATTACGTGGACAGTCTCTTGGTAAATTAATTACCGGTATTCGCGTGGTCGATCAAACCACACACCGTATACCGTCGTTTATCAAACTTATCGGCATGCGTACATTGGTACTATTTATTATCTACAATTTATTGTTCTCATTCACGAGTTTCTTAGGATTTGTTGTCATTGCTGTTCATTATTATATGGCATCTAGAAGTCCTGAAAATATTGGTTGGCATGATAAGTTGGCTAAGACTTTGGTAGTAAAAGCTGATAGCAGTCAATTGGTCAAGCAACCAAAAATAAAGTAGCTAAAACACTTCGTTATTTAAAATCATATCTGTTTGCAAAAAGCAGCGCTTAGTCGTTGCTTTTTATTTATTAGCAGACGACTGTATTAACCTTTGTGTTAGTACACGACTACTGCTATAATACGGCGCTTTATAACCTAAGCTTACCTTCTCTATATGAGATTGAGTTTACCTTATAAATCTCCTTGCTATTAACATAGGGTTAATAGCTACTAATCCGTAAGGAGTCCAAATGAGACATTACGAGCTGGTGTTAATTGTACACCCAGACCAAAGCGACCAAGTGGTCGGCATGGTTGAACGCTATATCAAGTTGGTTCAAGACAATGGCGGTGTTATCCATCGTCTAGAAGATTGGGGCCGTCGTCAACTGGCTTACCCAATCAACAAGATTCACAAAGCTCATTACGTTCTTTTCAATATTGAGACTGACGGTGAGACTTTAGCTGAGCTTGAAGAATTATTCCGTTATAACGACGCGATCATTCGTAGCCTAGTTATGCGCCGTGACGACGCTATCACTGAAGAGTCGCAGTTAGCTAAGAATGCCGATGAAAAACGTGCACGCAAAGCAACTACTCGTCGTCCAGACAGTCGTGAAAACGATAATGACGACAACAGTGAAGACTAATTAAAGGAGAATACTCATGGCACGTTTCTATCGCCGTCGCAAATTCTGCCGTTTCACTGCTGAAGGCATCACTCACATCGATTATAAAGATGTTGAATTGCTAAAACAGTATATCAGTGATAATGGCAAGATTGTACCAAGCCGCATTACCGGTACATCTACTAAATATCAGCGTCAACTAGCGACTGCTATCAAGCAAGCTCGTTATTTATCGCTACTTCCATACACTGATAACCATCAGGGTTAACCGTTAACTTTAACTAGGAATGACTCATGCAAATTATTTTGTTACAGCGTATCGTCAACCTTGGTAAACTCGGTGAAACTGTCGATGTGAAACCAGGTTACGGACGTAACTTCCTTATCCCTCACGGCAAAGCGCTACCTGCTACGGCAGCTAACGTTGAAAAGTTCGAAGCACGTCGTGCTGAACTTGAAGCTGAAGAGGCAAAAGAAATCAATGCCGCCAAAGAACGTGCTGACGCATTAACTGATGTTAATGTCATCATGCGCGCTAAATCAGGTGACGAAGGCAAACTATTCGGCTCTATCGGTACTCGTGATATCGCTGAAGCGTTAACTAACTCAGGCTTAGAAGTTGATCGCTCTGAAGTTAAACTTCCAGAAGGCGCTTTACGTCAAGTTGGCGAATATAACGTTGATATCCAATTGCATCATGACGTTACTGCTAGCATCTTAGTTACTATTCTTTCTGAAGATGGTAATGACGAAGATTTAGTTGATGACGAAAATGAAGCACAAGACGAAAATGAAGACTATTCTGAAGAGTAATCTTTAGAAAGTTTGAATCAAGTCTAAAAAAGCCAGTAACTTCAAGTTACTGGCTTTTTTTTGTTTCTCAACAATTATAGAGTCTTGGGGACTATTTCAGTATCACGCACTATATGAGAATATGCTGTAGGATGAAGCTTGCAAAGTATTTCTACGTAAAACTATTTGATATAGAAGCAACAGCCTATTACTATAAATGTTATTAACCTATTTTAGATTCTTATCATAATGCCAAATAGTAAGATAAGCATCGCTTTAGCGTTATACGATTATTATGAATTAGAGTGTTCACATGACATTTTACTCAAAGCCAAATTATTCTGACCATCTGCATGAGTGGCTTAAGCGTGGTAGAAACTGGCACATTGAATATGGTGACTACTTATCAAATCATATCACTCATAATTGGATTGCATTAGACGCTGCTGGTGCTAGTCAAGAAAAAATGCAGTGGTGGCAAGATACTTATACTCATAATGCCACTAACGATACATCTCAAAGCGCTGCAAAAAAGCCAGGAATGTTAGAATCGCCTCGCAGTAACCCGATTGATTATACAGAAATAACCAATGCCAACTGGTTGAATAATTTGCAGTCTATTCGGATTGCCTTTCCTTTATATCGTAATTTTTTTGATAAAAAAATAGCAGAGCTAGGATTAAGCGCCTGCCTTAAACGCTACTACCCTGCGCTGTCAGAAGGCATGGCTGGTGCAGCGTTTCATCCTGTGATACATACGGGCTGGGCCGTTGATGTTGACTCTGATGACATGGCAGCGGAAGGGTTGGCATATATGGCAACCGCATTCCAACCATTAGCTACCGGCTCAATCCATACCGAACATCAGCTTTGGTCTCCTGATGCACCACGCCCTATAGAAGCACTTGAGCAAATCTTAAACGATGTTAGAATATCACAACTGACTGAAGAAGCCGATTGGTTAAGTAAAACTGAAGACTACAAAAGGCTAAATAGAGGTGGTTTCCAACAGCGCTTAATCACTTTTGATAATCCAGAAGAGTCGATGTCGCTGTTTCTCAATGAGATGGTGAGGCTTAAACTGCCTGATATCGGGCAAGATCTAACTTCATCAATCGAAGAGCTGACTGTTATTGCCGCAACTGCCTTACACAGCAGCGACAATGAATTTTTTATACTTCATGGATTAACGAGCTTATACGCTGTTTTATGTGTATTGCCACATCTTGATGAAAGCGCCCAACGCAATGCTTTGGGTTATTGGTTTAGAGTACTGATGGCTACTATCATAATTCAGGGAAGTCCTGGAATGACCGATGCAGTTACCTTACTTAAAAAATGGCTTGTTGATAAAGAAGAAAGCAAGACTATCGGTTATCAGTTAAATGAGGAGAAAAAAGCATGGTGGCTACAAACCCTACAGTCTACTATAGACAGTCTTGATGAGCATGTACCAAAGGCAGTTTATGTTTTGAAGCGCTGGGCTGAATGGCAGTCATTTTCAAAATCATCACATGAGGTTTATGTTAAAGCGGCTCGCAATATAACAAAACCTAATGTGAATGGCGAGCTGCAAGATAATCTATGGTTTAGTAACACCTTCACAAAAGCTTCAGAAAGTAAAAACAAGAAGTGATAACACACTTATGATACTCTTCTATGTTTATCATAGGTGTGTTATCAAGTGTAACGACTTAGCATTACCCTATTGCCAAAACTGGCTATGTCTATTATAATACGTCGTTCTATTGGGGATGTTCTGGCTTCGACGCTGGTGATGAAACTCAATGATGCATGTCGAGAGTGTATGTCCTCTCGTTAATCAAACATATATTGTTATAGTCGCAAACGACGAAACTTACGCTCTAGCAGCTTAAACCCTGCTTACTTGGTTGCTGATCACCTACAGTTGGTTAACTAAGTTGAAGCGTCCGCATGTAGGCTCGCCACAAGGGATTGTCTCAATCGCTTGGGTTCAAAAGTAGAGAATCGTCCAATCCATCCTGACTGTCGGATCGGTGCGGATTAAAGCCAAAGACAGAAACTAAACATGTAGATTCATGAGCGTAATGCTGGCGGACGCGGGTTCAACTCCCGCCATCTCCACCAAACAACGATAAAGGGCTGACCGTCATTGACCGTCAGCCCTTTATTTTGCCCGTTTTTCAAGTATTCAGGTCTATGCCGTCCTATGGTGTCCTATATAGAATGTTGGTATTATAGTTGGTATCAAGCAGTACCAACACCCACAGTACCAACATAGGATAAACCCTAATGCCCCTAACTCATACCGTTATCAATAAGCTACAGCCTAGTAGTGCAGCCATTGAGAGCAAGCGACCTGATAAGCATAGCGATGGCAACGGCTTGCAACTGTGGGTTAGATACACTGGTACTAAGTCATGGATCAGCGCCTACCGCTGGCAAGGCAAACAGCAAACCCTCACTATTGGCACATACCCAGTTATGAGCCTACAAGATGCAAGGCAGCGCAATATCGAGGTTAAAAGACTAATAGCTGATGGTATCAATCCCAAAGACCACAAAAAAGAGCAGCAAGCCACAAGGGACGGCAAAAAGCTATTCAATGCCATTGCACAGGATTGGTATAGCGAGCGCAAAACCTACCTAGCCCCTAGCACCTTCTACCGTAACTATTCAGCCTATGAGCGCGATATTAAGCCCGCTATTGGTCACAAGCTTATAGATGACATAACCCCACCTGATATATTAGCCATTGGTAAGACTGTAGAGCAGCGCGGCGCTAATGAGATGGCAAAGCGTACTATTAGAGAGGTAGGGCAAATATTCAAGCATGCTATCCGTAATGGGCTTGCTACAAGCAATCCAGCCACTGACCTAGCCGAAGCCATCAAACCCCACAAGACCGTTCACCATAGCCGCATAACCAGCCAGCAACTGCCTAAACTACTTAAAGACATTAACGCCTATGAGGGTGATGTATTGGTGAAGCTTGGCTTATGGTTTATGTGCTATACCTTTGTGCGTACCAGTGAACTACGTTTTATGGAGTGGTCAGAAATAGACTACAAGCAAGGATTATGGCGCATACCAGCCGATAAGATGAAAGCTAAGCGTTTGCACATTGTGCCCCTTGCACCGCAAGCCATGGCGATATTAGAGCAAATCAAAGAGCTGGGCTTTTCGGATCAATATGTTTTCTTTAACCCATCGACCCGCAAGCCATACAGCCAAAACGCTTTTATTACTGCCCTATGGAGAATGGGCTATAAGGGCAGAATGACAGGTCACGGCTTTAGAGGACTTGCCAGCACTACCTTACATGAACAGGAATATATGCACGAAGCTATAGAGCTGCAATTAGCACACGATAGAGAGAACAAAATAAGCGCAGCCTACAACGGGGCGCAGCATCTACCCTATAGAACCAAGATGATGAATGAATGGGCAAACTTCATTGATGATGCTTATGCTGGCAAGATTGATAACTTGATACGTGCAGACTTTAAGCAAAAAGAACAAAAGCTAAGTTAAGGCTTAGCACCAACTATGCAAGGCTAGGACTAATTACCCGAACGACAGCTATTCACACACCTTTAGGCTGTCACTGCCTTGCACCTACTTTAAATCAAGGGTGTGTAAAGGTGTGCGTAATGAATCAGGTTAAAAAAAGTGATCGTGAACATAAGCTGATGTATGAATCTTTCAAACTCAGTCTATCAAGGCCTACAAATAATCAGCTTGCAAAAGCTTTCCTAGCTAATGAAGATTGCAATAGTATTCAGTCCGAAAACAATCTGTCTTTCTTGAATATGGTAGGAGACGCTGCATATGCTTTCTTAAAGAAAAATGAACTAGATTATGAAAAATACAATAATGGTAAAACAAGTCCTGAATGTGAATGTGATCACGACTGTGAATGCTATCTTAATGATTTCATCATGCCAGCTTTCAACAATTTAGCTAGCAAATTTGAACCTTATATAGACGATTGCTCTTTAGTAAATCGCATCTTAGAGGAATTTGAGGGAGAGGAGAAAGAGCGGCTTTCACGTTGTAACTTAAGAGAATTATTGAGGTTAGCCCTTCATAAGGAGTTAGCGTATTTAGCTTTCGATTATCAATACTATGGCGTGGCTTGTTACCTTCACGAATTTGCAGTCTTAATATATGGAGGTGTATTGACTAAAGGACGTTTCGATCCATCTGAGTACATTCAAAACGACCGCAAAGCTAGAACTGAACCAGCTATCAAAGCGCGTTGGGATGGTCATGTAGAGGAGCTAAGACGTAGATACTTAGAATTATATGAGCAGCGCCAAAGTGAATTAGGTAAAAAACTAACGATGAAAGATGTAGCAATATGGATTCACGATTATCATAATCCTGATGAATTAACTTTTGAAACTATCAGAGATCATCTAAGCAAGGCCCGCAAAGGAGAGTTTACTAACGATTAAAATATGGTTTGCGTCGCATCCACTAGTGTTTGCGTCGCATAGATATTCCCTGTCTAATATGCCCCGCCTAATATAACTCCATTAGACGATACATACCGTATCGTCCTTTAGTGGAGCTACACGCAATGACACAGTCAAGTAATCAAACCTCAGTTATCCCATTCAGCGATAACACATCAAACAAAGCCACCACCGCAACCAATCCAGCTATGCAACTCCCTACTACTGGGATGGGCAGAGCTAAGGACATACTTCCGTTCTTACCGTTTAGCAAAACGACGTTATGGGAGTGGTCGAAAGATGGACGCTTCCCTGCACCTATCAAGCTTTCGCCTACCCTGACTGCATGGATGTATGCGGACGTACATAAATGGCTTAATAGCCACACCTCAAACAGCAGCGGGGTGTAATCATGTCAAACACACGGCAATCAAAGCAGAAATACAAGCAAATCATTATGAACCATATGCTCGAGGGTCATAGTCTTAGCACATTTGAGGCCTACGACCTTTTCAAAATTACATGCTTCCTACAGCGTATTAGTGACTTAAGAGCTGATGGCATAGTCATTCAAGACGCGTGGGTAAAGAATAACGGCAAACGCTTCAAGCGCTACTGGATCGATGCATCTGATAGAAACAAAGCTAAGGAGATATACCAATGAGCAAATCAAATATCATTTTAGAACCGCGCCTAGTAGCAGTAGATAGCCACACCCTTAGTCATGTTGACGATCACATTCAAAGCTATTCAGAGGAATGCACCCATCTAGGGTATGCGCTTGGCCATCTAATGAACGAGTTTAGAGAAACCGACCCGCAAACCTATGGCTTACTTAAAACGGTGCAGTCAGCCATATTCAGAATAAGCGTGGATGCTGAGAAATTGAGCGAAGGCATCATGGACGATCTAATCTCACGGCAAGAAATTAAGGTGAACGACAATGCGTAATCAATTGACAGTATCAGCAGAACACTTAGAGCTCGTCTTTGAACAGGTAGTGTCATTAGCTATTGATACTTCCCATCTAGCATTAGCACTACAGGCCGTGGAAGTAGATTGTGCGGTATCAGCTGGGATATTGAATTCGGTGAGAATGGCACTACAAGGCAACGCAGCTATTAGTGAAGACATCAGCGACCAACTAGACAGCATGTTATCAGCACGACAAGACGAGGTATCAGGCCTTGAATGATAAAGAGTTCGTAAACGAGGTAAGGCGCAAGCTAAGAGATAACGGCTATATGCTGATATCTGGTGACTTCATCGACAAGCTCATAACTACCCTGCACGCTAATGTGACTACCATTAACACTATGACAGAGATTGCAGAGATAGAAACCAAGCTGCAAGACATATCAGCCCACCAGCCCACTGATCGCCAGGTTAATTCACTAAAAGAGTTATCACAGCGCATCAGTGAGATAGCATTCAACGTAGAGGACGTGAGACATGACCAGCAAGCCTAACAATACTAGCCAACCAACGCCTTATGACGGTTGGGCTGGCAACCAGTATCGCAAGCCAAGTCGTAAGCATGCAAAGCGTAAGAGCTATTACAAGAAGTATAGAGAGCAGCGCAAGCCGAACCAGTCGCAAGCAAGGGGGACTCGATGAACACCACACAAACCACAGACAATAAAAAAGCCCATGCTATCAGCACGGGCTTGTCTCAATGCATTGCGGATTTTAGGCTCGCTACATTGGCAGATGTAGCAGGTCATGACACATTAGAAAGCTTACTAAGCAATGGTTTATCAAACTCAGTCATCTATCTAGATAGAGATATTACCATATTTACGGGAGCGCTTGCAGGAGAGAAACAGCTAGATACCGCTGGCAATATAGGGCTTATCATGCTCAACAATCAAGCTGAGCAAGTCAATCTTGCCAGCATACCACTTGATGACAACGGACGTATCTTTATATCTGATAATGATATACCAAGCGCCTTTGTCATTGGCTCAATGAGCAAAGAGAGTCAGTGGATAGTCATAGCTGACCTGGCTGATGCAGTGCGATGTTATAACGCTTATCATAGGCTGGGTATTGATGTGACGGTACTCACTTGCCTTGTACAAAGTTTGTTTAATCAGACGGTAAAGCATTTTTCAGAAGTGCAGCAAGTGACCGTTATGACTACCTCACAACATAAAGCCAAAGTAATAACACCGCTTAAAGGCGTGAATGCTGAAGCAATCGTTTGCGAGCATACGCTTATTTATGACGCGCTTGAGTTTGACGCTGATTATGATGACTTACTGGCTGATGCTGAGATCATAAACTTGAAAGCATTAGGCAAACCAAAGCCCAAACCTATCAGTCAAACGCTACCACCAGTTAAGACACTCACAAGCACCATGATGCCCAAACTGCTATGGGATTATGCTTCAAACAGTGCTGAGCGCTTGAGCGTACCTATTGAATATGTGCTAATGCCCTTGATGGTGTCGCTTGGCAGCTTGATAGGCACTAAGCTAAGCATTTACCCTAAAATGTACGATAACTGG
Organism: Psychrobacter sp. S1-30-MNA-CIBAN-0213; assembly: GCF_040309845.1. NCBI lineage: Bacteria > Pseudomonadati > Pseudomonadota > Gammaproteobacteria > Moraxellales > Moraxellaceae > Psychrobacter > Psychrobacter sp. S1-30-MNA-CIBAN-0213. The sequence goes on from NZ_JBEOPE010000005.1 coordinate 72,402, forward strand.
GAGGTAGTACCTAACTTTTATGGTGCAATCATTGGCAACCCATCGAGTAAGAAATCACCGTCATTATCTGATGGCCTAAAGCCACTATCGCATTTAGTCGCACTCGCTAAGAATAAGTATGATGAAGACAAGCTCGAGCATGACACCCAAAAAGAGCTTAACAAGCACATGACAAAGGCAGCTGAGAAGCAGCTCAGTGACCTTGCTAAAAAGCTAGCGACCCAAACTGATGACGATGCTGAGATCAATCAAGAGGACTTAAAAGCCAAAGCGCAAGAGTTGGCAGAGTCAAAGCAGAGTGATGAGCTAATACCTGAGATTAAGCGTTATGTGACTGATGACGGTACGATTGAGAGTATCGGAGAGCTTGAGAGCAAACACAAAAACGGTATGCTGGTAAAGCGTGATGAGCTGACAGGTTGGCTTGCTTCATTAGAGAGTGAAAGCAATCAGCAAGCGCGCTCATTCTATCTTGAGGGCTTTAATGGCTTAGGTAGCTTTCAAGTCGATAGAATAGGACGCGGCTCAGTGTTTATCGACACTCATTGTCTATCGGTGATCGGTGGTATTCAGCCTGACAAACTCGAGTATTATTTATCTAAAACGATGAAAGGGCTAGGCAATGATGGCTTGATACAACGCTTTCAATTAATGGTCTATCCTGACCCACTACCAAACAGTAAAGAGCGTGACTTACCACCTGACAGGCAAAGCCGTGACGCTATCTATAATTTGTTTGAAACCATTGACAGTATGCAATTAGGTGAATTCATGCGCTATGGTGCAAACCCAATTGATGACTACCACAAGCGCCCCTATTACCGCTTTACTGATGAAGCCTATCAAGTATTTATGAGTTGGTATGACGCGCTTAAACTCAGAGCTGGTGAAGCTGAGCATAGCATCATAGCTGAGCATCTAATCAAGTATGCTAAAACAGTGCCGTCATTAGCGTTAGTCTTTCATCTAGTGGATTGTATAGAGCATGGTACTTCTTTAGGTGCAGTTAATATCAATGCACTCAGAGCAGCGCTATCATGGTGCGAAGTCTTAGAGAGCCACATGATGAGAATATATAGCACCGTCACCGATAGCGCTAATATCAAAGCCTCTTATTTAGCCAATAAAATAATGAAAATGGTCAAAAAGGGAGCTGACAAAACTGACACAACCGACTGGATCGAGCATGGCTTTACAGCTAGGCAGCTAATACGCAAAGGGTGGAAAGGGTTAAATGATGCTGATGATGTATTGAACGCGCTTGAAATATTAGTCGAACATGACTGGCTAAGCTGGCAGGAGATACCAAGCACAGGGCAAGGAGGCAGACCGACAGAGCGTTATACTATCAACTCAAGATTAATAGAGCTTATATAAGTTTTGTCAGTTATGTCAGTGCATTTATGAGGCGTTATTGAAAAATAGCGTCCTTTTTTGATACTTATAGTTCTGTGAGTATTTATTCGATGACTGATCGCGTTACCTATTGCAGATGAACCGAACAAAGAAAAGTGTGATCATCTGATATATTAGACTAAAGCGAACATACTGAATGAAGTTATACTCTAGTTCCTAAGAAAGAGAAACCTGTGTATATTAGGAGCTAACTCAATTAATATAAGTATTCCAATAAAATAAAAAATCGCTAGAATAATGTTATTTGAATGTAACCTTTGGTCAGGAGTTCTTGAAAGTTCCTTATCTGAAAAATATTGGTCGTAATACGAGCCACCATGTTTACTATTCCAACATCCTCCACCTAACTGATCAGCTTTATAGTCCTCAAAAACTGTTCCATCTCTACATATTGAATAGACATCATCTCCTACTTCCTCTCTCAATTCTAGTTCTTCATGATAAAATTGCCAAGCCCAAGACAGATCTTCTTTGTCATTCTTCTGTATATAAATAAAACTAGTGATTGCCGATAATATAATTACACTTATCCAAAATCCACCAAGAGGCATAGCCTGTTTTATCTTTTCTAAAAATTTATACATAAGAATCTACAACTATGTCATATAGTCAATCAACCGAGAAATAATAGAGTTAGAGATTACAGCTTGTAGCGGAAACACTGTAATCTCTTTTTTAATCACACGCGCTAACTTATCCAACTACATTTATCACATCTATCTGCTGCATGATGTCATCAGTCAAGCTGAGAGCAGCAATGATATTCAGATAGTGTTTAATATCATGATGATCTAGTATGCTCTCATGGCGGTCTTTTAGCCACTTTTGTGTAGGCTGATAACCACCGATATAGAACTCCCATGCCACTAGTGGCACATTGGCAAAATACTGCGTGTCATTAAGCCAAACTTTACCAATGCTGCTATCTACTTTATCAGGCTCAAAGCCAACGCTGGTCTTGGTCATCTTACGTGTGACGCTGCTATCCCCTGATATTGGATAGCCAAGACTGAGCGCCTTAATCTGTGCGGCAAGCTTTGGTGATTCTAACAAGTGGATTTGACGTAGCTCGCTACCGAGTGACACCAACTGCCAAAAAGTATCGGCATCGCTGGGATAAGGCACGCGTGGGAAGTCAATTTTTAGGAACTCTTTATAAGTTTCACGGTATGTTGGGCTGTGCAATACGGCATAGATATAATCAAGAATATCTATCGGGGCAAACGTGCCAGCGGTGTCTTCCTTTTCATTGGTAAAGGTAAGGTCAATCGCATTAGCAATTTGTGCCACGATTTCAGAGTCAAGGTTTGGCGTTCGGGTTGGTTTGTCTTCAGCTTTTGATTCTAATAGATTGGTTTGAGTATCAGAGTCATTGTAAAGATAGAGAGGGAAAAAATTACCACTACCGAATTTGCCAGCAGTGCCAGTAAAATTAACATCAACTAAATGTTTTGAAACTAGCACATATCGCCAATCGGACGCACATTGTCTTGGAACAATAAGAGAGATGTTATCCCTTTTAAGATGCTTTGAAACATTATCTCTAAGACGGTCTGCCACTTGACTATCATAATATAAATATTGAGAGTCGAAAGGACGATAGTCAATTCTTACTATTTTTTCTTCATGATAACTACCGTTACGCTGATTGATTAACTTCCAACTATTGTTTTCTTTTAGTGAGTATTTTGATTGAATAGTATTATCACTAATGTTTTTATCATAGAAGTCCATAATCCTAGTTTTTAAATTTTCTTTAGACGGACTGATACATAAGTTATCTCTATGAGTTTTTACACCACTTGTATTTACGTCAAATAACTCTGTTATAGAAAATCCTTTATTATAACTCTCTTGCCCATTAAAGTTTTTCGGTAACATAAAGTACATAGGTGATTTACTAAATATTTCAACAAAATCAATATTAGCTAGATTATTTTCTTTTAAAAACTGATACTTATCATTTCGTCTGCCGTATAAATCAAAATGATACACCTTGCCTAACTCGCCAGCCTTTTTCTTACCTGTTTTAACTAGGACGTTAATTGAGACACCTTGCATAATATCAAAGACGTTTTCATCTTTACTACCATCTAGGGCTGTTTCCTGCGATCTCGCATTACCATGCAAATCAATGGTAAAAATCTTGTCATAAGTATTTAACAGTTGCCAGCGCATACCACGAAACGTTGGATTGTCCAAAAAGCCATGGGGATTAATAAAAGCTAAAACACCCTCACCGTTCTTTTCAATGTAATTCTGACCATAACGCATAAACTTCACATAATCATCATTAATAGATTTAGGATTACGCTCATTTAACTTCTCAATACCGCCAGGCTCTTTTTTATAATCTTCCATCAGCGACATAATCCAATCGCCTTTATTAGCACTCTCTCCACTGTAAGGCGGATTACCCATTACCACCATCACTGGTGCATCACGCTTAACAGCGTTGGCTTCGTTCGCCTCAGCAGACAGCCAGCCAGCAAATAGCGTACCTGTATCGGGGTTATGTTCTTCTAGTGAGTTGGTGAGATAGACTTGCAGACGCTTGGGTTTGATTGGCTCATAGCCTGTATTGGTCAATAGCATATCAAGCTTGAGGTGTGCCATTGCATAACTTGCCATCAGTAGCTCAAAGCCGTGTAAGCGCGGTAATAGGTCTTGCTCGACATAGCTGCTCCACATACCACCCATATTCTCAAACTGATTATGAAAAATATGCTGAATAATGGCGGCAAGGAATGTACCTGTGCCAGTCGCTGGGTCAAGGATTTGCACCTTATGCACTAGTTCTTTTACCATCTTATAGCCTGATTTGGTACGACTATCGGGCGTTTGCGTTTGTTTTTCTATCTCAATCTTACTGGTATCAGCGATACCCTCTGACAAATTGAACTCAGACTTCAATATGTCGTCCACGGCACGCACGATAAACTGTACGACTGGCTCAGGCGTGTACCAAACGCCGCGCTGCTTACGAAGTTTGGGATTGTACTCAGCCAAAAAGGTTTCATAAAAGTGAATAATCGGGTCTTGTGTCTGAGTGGTCTTACCGAAGTTTTTTAGAATAGCCGCGACATCAGTTGCTCTGAACACTTCCGCTAAGTTATCTACAGTTAGCTTGATACGGTCATCAATATCTACACCAGCGACATGAGAGAATAGTTTTCTTAAAAATGGATTGGTCTTAGGTATCAGCTCCGCCGCTTCTTGACGGCTAAAAGTGTCTAGGGTGTCATCATGCAAACGGGCAGCAAACATGCCATAAGCGAGCGTTTGCGCGTAAATATCGGCAAAGTCACTAGGGGTTAGGTCATGGATAAGAACAGACTTAAAGGTATTGAACTGGTCCCGCAAGTCGGTATTGGAATTACTGTCTTCATCACTGGTAAGCGCCTTATGTAGAATGTTCTCTAACAGCCTTGCCTTGCCAGCCATCAAGACAGCCAAGCGTTGGGCTGACCTGATTGTTTGTCCTACATAGACACAGAAGTCACGCAGCAACTCAGCTAAACGCTTGAACTCGCTATCATGCGACTGCACTACGCCTGCGACCAACTCACCAACGCAAACTTCGTGAATGCGCTCGCCATCAACATAGAACTGAAAACGTAGATAGTCCGTAATGATTAGGTTATCAAGTGCTGCCTTATAGCGGTCAAACTGTTCTTTGTACAGCTTAGAACCTAAGTCTTTACCAACGTCCTTGGCTTCAATAAAACCAATAGGAATGTCTTTTTTACTAATCAAAAAGTCAGGGTTACCGCAGTCCGTTACTTGGCTTGGCTCATTGGTTACCATCACCTCAGGTATTAGATTATTGATCAAGTCCTCTAAATCTTTACGAAAGGTATGTTCTGAAGTATGACCAGCTTTGACCCTTTGGGCGATTTTATTGACGTAAGTAGCGACAGATTGAACAGAGTTAAACATAGAGTATTCTTAATATGGTTGGCAGACTAATTATTGAAACGTGAGTGCGAATTATTCTATCAATAATAGTTCGGTGTGTGGGACATATTTAGGACTACTTTTAGATAATGTATAGATTTAGCGTGCAATTAGCAGTTAGCGCAATTCAACTCCATACTATAACTGGTAAGGCTTACGAGAACTTTAGCAGGTTTTTAGAGGTATAAACCTATCCAAATATATAGGATTTATTAGGAAATACCCACACAGGCAAATATCACAGGTTGGCAGGTAGGAGCAGCGACAATAGCTGTTAGGACGTGTTTTGATAATTGAATTGCATTAAAAGCTAAACCTCACAAGCATTGATTTATAAGGTCTTGCAGATAATACTTTTCAGCTTTTACAGTGTCTCAAGCAAACAACCCCATGCATACATTATGCAAGCTCTTCTTCAATAGTTAATACAATCAATTACAAATTAATATTCAACTAAGAAGATAGGCAGTCAGTAAGAGAAAAACAGAAAACGATTGTTGGTATTATGGTTGGTATCGACTATTTTAAATTAATTTATATTTATATTTATCAATAACTTATATCAGTAGTTTGGTTTCCGCCATCTCCACCAAATATTAAGAAACCGATCACTCAAAGTGGTCGGTTTTTTTTATCTTTAAAATCCCTAGCCTTGGTATGTTTGCAGTCTAATTGGCAACATTCTGTATTCAGGCTCAAAATTGTATGCTTAGGCTATTATCTGAACCCTTTCTTTATAGTTCTGCTATTAGCTTGCTTATTGCGTAGCAGGATTGTCGAGAGCCCATTTATATAGCTTCCTGAGTCCGTAACTTGCGGGGTCTACTAGCTCTAACATATCTGCACAGGCCTCAGAACAAAACAATCGACGTTCAGGATTATAAAACCCCGGAATTACAGTTCTAATTAAAGCAAGGTAATCATACTTAAAGTTTTGACGCCTATTAAACCAACGTAGAGCATAGTCGATATCACACATAACTGGTATCAACACCCAGTGACTAGGCTCCATATGAATGGTCTTACGACGCAAACCACCATCACGATGGCTTGAGCTAATACAATCATAGCGCTGCTCACCTAAGTTCTTAATTACAAGCTCGCAATGACTGTAGGGCGAACGATCAATCATACTAATAATACGGTCTAGTGCCTTACCCTGCTTAGCAATATAGAAAGCCAAATAAGTAATTTTCATAGCAAATCTCCAGAATTTTCTTCATCAGTCAAATTTTAGACTTTGCTGAACTTCAAAATTTCTCTGACATTTTAACTAACGAATTTGTGGATTAATGACCTCATAAATTTATCTCTGTTACACTATATTTTTATCATCTCACATAACTATTGTCTTAGCAAAATCCTCTTAAGTAACTAACAAGCGTTCAGGTTTTGCTATTTCTATTAGACATAAAAAACCAGCCACTTAAAGTGACTGGTTTTTTGTTTTATATGTCTATAGTTACTATCATTTTAACAACGTTTTTTAAATATATATTTTCACACAATAACCTAGGACATGCCCTCATAAACTTCAAAAAAGATCATCTGGCTCTTCATTTAATAAGCTAGTAGTAGAATTTAATATAGCCCATCGATATAGCTTTTTGAGGCCATAACTTCCAGGGTCTACCAGCTCTAGCATATCCGCACAAGCTTCGGAACAAAATAAGCGATATACAGGGTTATAAAATCCTGGTATCTCAGGTCTAAATAAAGCAAGGTAATCGTATTTGAAGTTGCGGCGCTTATTAAACCAGCGCAGGACATAGCCCATGTCACACATGACTGGTATCAATACCCAGTGACTGCCTGACATGTCAATATTTTTGCGTCGCAATCCGCCATCACGATAGCTTGAACTGATACAATCATAGCATTTATTGCCATGATCGCTGATTATCAGTTCGCAATGACTATACGGTGAGCCATCAATTACACTGATGATTCGGTCTAGCAGCTTACCGTGATCGGCAATATAAAAAGCCAAATACGTGCGTTGTATGGTCACTCTCCACAGGACCTTATAACTCTATATTATAGAAATTTATTCATACCACTATATTGGTCATTATAAGTAGATAACCCTCTTTTTACTGTGATTAGTTGTAGTAACATAAAACAAAAGCCAACCATATAATATGGTTGGCTTTTATTGCATATTCTCAAAATAACAGAATCTTAAGAACTTTAACTCAAAATTTTGTTTAACCACTTACCGATATTTTGAATCTGCGGCATACACACCTGATGTGCCATCGGATAAGTATTATACTCAACACCATAGCCCTTCGCTGCTAGTAATTGATGTGCCTGCTCACCCAGAATAACAGGCACAACAGGATCATGAGTACCGTGTTCAATTAGTATTGGCATGTCTTTGTTAGCAGCACTATAGTCGATGTTATCATTGGTCGCAAGATAAGTAGATAGCGTCATCAATCCTGCCAAGCGCTTTGGATAACCCAGGGCGACATGATAAGCCACTGCCCCGCCCTGCGAAAAGCCTGCAATGACAATATGTTCAGGTAACACGCCACGCTCAATCTCACGACTAATCAAATCATGTATTTGCTGCGTAGACTCTTCAATCTGAGCGATGTCGACTTTGCGTTCAAGACTCATCTCCAAGATGTCATACCATGCTGGCATCACCATACCACCATTGACAGTCACTGGACGCTTAGGCGCATGCGGAAATATAAAACGTACTGCCATATCATCAGCCAAACCTAACTGCGGTACGACTGGCTCAAAATCATGACCGCTAGCACCTAAACCATGTAACCAAATAACAGCTCTATCTATATTCTTTTGTGATGGATTATGCTCAACAATGACCGCATCTAAATAATTATTCATATTTCCTGTATTCCTTTTATAGAAAACCACATATTTAAAAACTCATATTTCCAATAGTAGAGGCATTTGCCATACCTCTAGTTTCTTCTTTATTATCATAATGCCCGTTATTTTACAGCCTTTAAGCAAAACTGCTAATCAAAAACTCATAGATTAACCAATCCAATTTCCATCAATTTTTCACATCGTTTGATAGGAGATGGCAAAATATGACCATGCTTTTATGCTACGATAATTTAATAATTTTGGCATAGCACTCTAGCTACTTTATGACGCCCTATTATTATTTTTCAATGTTCGTATATCTATGAGCGTTATTCACGCCAATTCATCATAAATTATTTTTTCTTATACAACGATATAAAGCCTATGACCCATATTTTATTGGTAGAAGATGACCCCGCTATTGCTATGTCTCTCAAAGTTACTTGCAAACGTGAAGGCTGGAAAATAACTTGGCTAGATAATGCTAGTAGCGTGCTGCCGATGCTACATAGTAATGAGGTGCAAGACTTATCAGCTATTATTTTGGATGTAGGACTACCAGATGGTGATGGTTTAAGTTTATGCCAACAAATACGTCATACGCCTGATATTGGCACGCTAAAAGATGTGCCTGTGGTATTTTTGACCGCGCGTAGTGATGAGGTCGATCGTATCTTGGGTTTAGAGATGGGCGCTGATGACTATTGTGCAAAGCCTTTTAGTCCGCGAGAATTGGTCGCACGCTTAAAAGCTATTTGGCGACGTGAACAGTTACTGTATGAGCAAAGCACTCCTCATAAAACAGCAATAGATAATGCGACTGACGACACTTCACCTAGCCTCTCATCTAGCGCATCCTCTTCTCATAATATGTCAGGGCAAGCGTTGACTTTTGAGTGCCAGTCTGGTATCTGGTATTACCAACCGCTCAATTACTCTTTAAAGTGGCAAGATCAAAAACTTGAGCTTAGCAATACGGAACGCAAAATTTTATTAACCTTATTACAAGCGCCCAATCAAGTCTTCAGCCGTGAACAGCTGTTAAATGCAGTGAGCGATTATCCAGATCATCGCCTAGCGCGAACGATAGACAGCCATATCAAGTCAATTCGCAAGCAGCTAGCGGCTGTCGATTCTAGCATTGATGTCATCCATACGCATCGCGGACTGGGTTATGCATTATGTCCTGCCTAGTTATATCTCACTTAGTACTGGCATTTTACAACTTTAAATAGCACTTCTAAAAATATGAACCATAAAGCAAACGCTAGCACTAATCAAAGCAACTGGTATGCAAAATTGCATCCTATTGGCACTGCGCAGCAAACGACTGAACCTAAACGATTACTGAACTTGAGTATTTTTTTTAGGATTTGGCTAGCCGTTGCTTTAGTACTTATCTTTTGCGGTGTGGTAGTGTTTACTCAGCTGTTTGGTTATGTCAAGCCCACAGCACAACAAGTCATCGAAGACACTTTATTAGATACTAGTAAATTGCTCGCAGCAAGCTTGCAAGTGCCATTAACTTCAGGGCAGCTATACCAAGATGCCTATCAGGCCAAACTTGATGCTGCATTTATCGGCGTACCAGCCATTGATAAACCTATAAAACCAGCGGATAAAAACAAAAGTGGTAGTAGCGTTCGGATATATGTGACAGATAGCAAAGGTACAGTCATATACGATTCACTACCCGCCCCTGAAAACTCTGAGGGACAGGACTATAGTCGCTGGAATGATGTGTATTTGACCTTAAAGGGTCAGTATGGCGCGAGAAGCACCCCAGATATTAATAGCACACGTGGTAGCTCTATCATGTATGTGGCCCAGCCTATTAAGGATGCGTCTGGCGCACTTATCGGAGTCGCTAGCGTTGGTAAGCCAGTCGATAGCGTGTTGCCTTATCTAGACAATACTCGCAATCGTATGCTTCTTACTGCTTTGCTCATTAGTATTGTTGCACTGATCTTGGCAGGACTGGTCGCCTGGTGGCTGAAGCAAAGCATAACTCTAGTTATCCAATATACAAGTGCGCTGGCTGAGGATACCAAAAAGCCTTATTTTTACTTAGGTCATGAGCTTAATAGCCTGACAGACACTATTGAGACCATGAAATATCGCTTAGAAAACAGAGCCTATGTCACTGACTATGTCCATACCATCACTCATGAACTTAAGAGTCCTTTAACGGCAATTCGTGCCAGCAGCGAGCTACTAGAGGATGATAGACTTGATGAAGAAGATCGGCAGATGCTAATCCAATCTGTCGGTGAACAAAGCATCAAAATGCAGCAGTTAATTGATCGACTGCTATTACTTGCCAAGATTGAGCAACCAAGCTTTAAGCTGAATCGGCAGCTGACACCTTTATTACCACTACTACAGACTCTAATAAAAGACAATGCCGCTAAGTTGCAACAGCAGCATCTAATACCTATTGAAATCTATATTGATGACAAACGCTTTACGGAAACAACCTCTTTATCCTCAGATATGTTGGCAAATACCAGCGTTTTTGCCGATCAGTTTTGGTTGGTGCAAGTGCTACAAAACGTAATGGATAACGCCATTCACTTTGCTGAGAGCACTGTCAGTATTGATATTCATAACACCGTGCAAACTGTAATCATCGATATCTTCAATGATGGCAAGTTATTACCTGATTATGCCGTTGATAAAGCTTTTGACCGTTATTTTAGCCTATCCCATCAAAGTCAGGTTTTTGACAATCCATCAGAGTATTCATCAGTGCATTCATTGAATAAGAACCCAACACTAAGCGTTGAGAAAGAACAGTCTAGTAGCACCCTCAAGAAAGGCACTGGTCTTGGTTTAACTTTGGTCAAACAGGTGATTGAACATCACGGAGGCCATGTGGGCATTCGTAACATTAATGCTAACGATAATAGACATATTATTATAAGTAATCGTTCTGGCGTGATGGTTAGTATTACCCTACCCTTGGCTAAAAATTAAAAAGGTTGCGCAAAATAAATACTTGCTCTTTTCAATAAGTCTTTTTCAATTATTAAAAACCAAATCATTGATGACAGTTCATAAACTTTCCATCATTCCTACATATGCTTTCTATCTCTTTGTTTTACGATAGCGTTATTCAAATTCGTAAATAAGACTTAAGAGAGAAATCCTATGCAAAATATTGTTATTAAAAGCTTGTTAGGTCAGAACCGCCATCATTGCGCACAGACTTTGTTAAATCAAGGCATCGATAGCATTGAATTTGGCCATTGGTTAGCCATCCCAAGTCAGCAATTATTATTGGTTTTCCGTCATCAGCAATGTGTGGCTATTGATGATTATCAATTGGCAGCTTAAGACTGCTATTAATTTGCCAACTAGAACGCAACCATCGATTGGGTAATTACCCTTTTAATCATCCACAAAAAAGCCCTTTGCTGTTTCTAATAATATTTCATTAGAAACAGCAAAGGGCTGATAGCTTTACATTATATTTTACGAAAACGACTTTAAGTAATCGATGCTACCGGTTGCTTAACATCAGCGTTTTGACCACGATGACGCAGATAATGATCGAGCAATACAATCGCTAGCATGGCTTCTGCAATAGGCGTTGCACGTACCCCAACACAAGGGTCATGACGACCTTTAGTTAGCATATCGATTGCTTCGCCATCTGTATTTATGCTCTTACCAGGGGTAGTAATACTAGAAGTTGGCTTAAGCGCGATACTGACACTGATATCTTGTCCTGATGAGATACCACCCAATATACCGCCAGCATGATTGGCAGTGAAGCCGGCTGGCGTCAGCTCATCACGAGAACTATGCCCAAACTGCCCTGCAACAGCCATACCGTCACCAATTTCTACGCCTTTGACCGCATTGATGCTCATCATCGCATGGGCAATATCAGCGTCTAAGCGATCGAATACTGGCTCACCGAGTCCTACTGGTACGCCACTGGCAATAATCTCCAGACGCGCCCCGCAGCTAGTACCTTCTCGGCGTAGATTATCTATCAGCGTCTCGAAGCGACCAACCGCCTCTTTATCAGCAGTGAAGAACGGATTACTGTTCACAAAATCCCAGTCAATTTGGCTGGGGTCTGTGACGTTACTATATTCATTACCAATTTGGGTCACATGACCACGGATTTGTACACCCAAGCGATCTTGCAGATACTTCTTAGCTATAGCACCAGCTGCTACCCGCATCGCCGTCTCGCGTGCAGATGAGCGCCCGCCGCCGCGATAGTCGCGAAAACCATACTTCATACTATAAGTATAGTCAGCATGACCTGGGCGAAAAGTATCTTTAATCTCGCTATAGTCTTTTGATTTTTGATTGGTATTACGAATCAGCAGACCAATAGATGTACCAGTTGTTTTACCTTCGAATACACCAGAGATAATTTCAACTTCATCAGACTCACGGCGCTGGGTCGAGTACTTAGAGGTACCCGGTTTACGGCGGTCTAAATCTACTTGTAAATCTTCTGCGGATAGTGCTAAACCCGGTGGCACACCATCTACGATAGCCAACAAACCTGCACCATGCGACTCACCGCAAGTGGTGACCGTAAAAACCTGCCCAATACTATTGCCTGCCATATCTATCCTTAAACCAGTAAAATCTATGTACACATACTTAAGAGCGAATCATGAGTTTTGACTCATTACTGACTGTTATCCAGCAGCTGTACATAATGCGCAAATAACTCGCGATGCTCCATGAGTTCATCAAAAGTAATCGCAAAGATACCATGACCACCGAGCGCAAATTTCAGCCAATCAAACTGAATATCTGGATAAGCTTGGCTAAGTGCCCACTCACTATCACCTACTTCACAGACAAGCAAACCTTCTGGACTTAGATAATCTGGCGCTTCAAATAAAATACGATGTACCAAGTCTAAACCATCTTGACCTGCGGCTAGCGCGTGCTCAGGCTCATATAAAAATTCAGGTGGCAAATCTGCCATGATGGCAGCATCAACATACGGTGGGTTGGTAACGATGAGCTCATACTGGTTTTCAGCTGGAATTTTCGCAAATAAGTCAGACTCAATCACATTGACTTGATGACCAAGGTCGTGATGATCGACGTTGACCATCGCCACTTCTAATGCTCCTTTATCGATATCAACAGCATCGACTAGCGCATCAACGAAACGTGTCGCCATTGCGATAGCAATACAACCTGAACCAGTACATAAATCTAAAATACGCTCAGGCTGTGACAATTGCTTCATGTCAAGTCCATGATCATAAAATGCTGCAGGTTGCTCATTGATAGTCGCACCAAGCGGCTTGGCAAGCTCATTGACATCGAAGTATGGATGGAACTGCTGACGAATCAATTCTGCTACAGGTGAGCGCGGGATGAGAACACGCTCGTCCACATAAAAAGGCAAATCACAAAAGTAAGCTAGGTTAATCAGATAGCTCAATGGCTTACGCTCAGCGATACGCTCTTCTAGTAAACTTAGCACCACTTGCTTTTCTGAAGAGGTCAGACGACAATCAAGTATTTGTTCGTTAGCCGCCCAGTCCAAAGATAAAGAATGTAAAACAATAGCGGATGCTTCAGCGAACTCGTCAGTGGTACCTTGTGCTACAACTACATCGTAATTGCGCAACTGCGTTACTGCAAAGCGAATAAAGTCACGTATACTAAATAGCTGCTCACGTGCTTCTTCAAGCTCGCCATGTAAATTCGCAAATTGTTCTGTCTCATTTCTTTCCAAATCATCTTGTAGATCATGCTCGAAATCTTGAGACTCCTGGCCGTTAAAATACTGATTTTGAAATTCTTCTGCACTCATTGTCTGGTGTTCTGACATATCGCACCTTGTTGATTACATGCTCGTTAGTTACATGCTAGTTAATTAAATAAAACGCTGTTCATGCATTATAGACGCAAACGTTATGTAGCGCCAATAACTATAGGGGTTACCCTAATAAAACGTAACAGTAAGGTCTTTCACAGCTATATATCCAATCTTAAACCCCTAATAACTGTTTAATAATTAAACAATATTCATTAAATTTATGGGATAACAATATTACCGAAAACTTACTACAACAACGATTTGCGCAATATGCCAGCCAAACTATTAGCCAAATATCACTACATTGTATCCCATACGTCAACTGCTGACGCTTAGCACTATATCGACACAAAAAGATGTGTCAAAAGTTTGCTTAGAACCTAAATTATGCGCATAATAGCCACATTGTAACAACCTACTGTGAACAAATATGATGAAAATAAAACCACTTATTACTTCTATGTCTATCGTTGTACTTAGCGCTAGTATGAGTGTCAGTACCCTTGCTGCGCCTGATAATAATGCACGTACCTTACCAGTACGCACGGCTGACAAGTTACCTGGCATTGCTGTCTTAGCTAGTCTTGATGTTCAAGAGAATCGTAGCAGCTCAATCGATACTAATAGCTCAGTCTCTACGCCTAAAACGAAGCCTAAGACTACTGATAGTATGGGTGAGTTAATTGATACCAAGCAAGACAAAAAGATAGCATCTGCACCAAAAGCCGTCGCTGCTGACAATATGAGTGCTGCTGAGCTGACACGTAAAGATGAGCAATCTGACCGTACTGATGATATCAGTGAAGGCCAAGCTGTTGCCGCCCCTAGTGACGCTTCATCTATTGATTCAACAGACCCATTATCTTTTGAGCTACCTAAGTACGAACAGAGTTTGGATTTCAGCAATGATCCTACAATCAAGAGCATCGAAGATAAAGATGGAAAAAGATATACCACGCTCAATTTGTCAAATTATGCCAAGCAAGTAAACGACGCTACATGGTCGCCAAACATGAATGTCAACTCAGCGATGACTATCAAGATGCAAGCTTTGCTTGATTGGAATCATGCCTCTCCTGGCCCTATCGATGGTGGCTGGGGCATGAACAGTAAAAAGGCTTTGATCAACTTTCAAACGATGAAAGGCTTGCCAGCGACTGGTAATATGGATCAAAAAACATGGGATGCGCTAACTAAGAAAATCCCTGCTAGTAAGCCTGTACTAGTGACTTATACTCTGACTGATGATGATATTAAAACCAACTTTGCAACCACGCCTTCAGGTTCAGAAGCAAAGTCAAAAATGAAAGGCTTATATTATCAAGATATTAAAGAGATGCTTGCCGAACGCTTTCATATGGATGTACGCTACCTTGATAAGTTAAACAAAAACAAAAACTATCAAGCTGGTGAAACAATCACTGTTCTCAACACTCGTGGCCCGCTCAATGAGCGCATTAATCGTGTCGTTGCTGATAAAGCAAGCAAAACCCTATATGCTTATAATGGTGATAAGCTGGTTGCCACCTATCCAACTACGATTGGTAGTGATGCTACTCCTTCACCACAAGGTACCTTCAAGATCATCAATAGAGTTAAGATGCCGTGGTATAAAGCGACTGTCGGTGAAGGTAGCGATAAAAAGATACATATGCTACCACCAGGACCAAACAACCCTGTTGGCGTCGTCTGGATGGGTTTATCCAAACCTTCTTATGGCATCCACGGTTCACCTAAACCTGAAGGTATTAGTCGCCAAGCATCAGCTGGTTGCGTGCGTCTAACTAATTGGGATGTATTAGAAGTCTATGCCAACATTGAAAATGGTGCGACAGTAATACTTAAATAACAACTAAACCAGTATCGCTTAATTAATGTATCTGAAAATAAAAAAGACCTTTATCATAAAGGTCTTTTTTTATTGGTTTAAATAGCGATTGATGTACGCAATAACTATTTATACTTTATACCCTTCTTATGCTTTATATCCTTCCTCATCACCAGTAATACTGCCAATTTTTTTAGTGAAAAACAATCCAACTGGTACTGAGATTAGGATGCCGATCACTACAGCAATTTGTATATGGGGAATTTCATTAAATCCCGACACTAATGCTGCGACCATGAGTACGCCGATTACAACCGTTGCTGTCATTGAATAAATCATAGAAAATAATGTCCAATTCATATCCTAATCCTCATAGTTTGTGTGGGTATAATACCTTTATACGCTGAATCCACAATAATAGTAAGCTTTTCCTTTGGACTCATAGTCCATAGACATCAGCTGACTTAAGCTTAAAACCATGTTAATATTAGGGAGTTATCTATCGACTTATAAAACTTAATACAGTTCTTATTAAACGCTCCTTACCTACTCGATCCCAGTGTTTGTTATTGCTCATTTTCTTTTCACCTCTACATCTAACCTGCAATTTCTATGGTTACGGTTGATCATAAATCCAGTCAAATTATATTTCTCATAATGATGTTATTTGCTTATAAAAAATTTATACGTTTCTTATGTTTTATCATTACAATAGGAACTCTTTTTTCTTTGACTTATAAAGCCATATTGTTATGACCTCACCTGCCAATGATTCCTCTCCTTCTTTGCCTCCCGAAAAAGACTTGTCCGACTTTGAAAAAGAAGCTAAAGCTGCTGCGCAAAAACAGCAGGATACATTGAACGATGACGTTGATCATTCAGATGAACATGACCTAGATGATGCACATAAAGCAGAAGAAGGTGCGCAGCACCCTGAACCTAAAATAACTATGACCTCGCCAAGTCCAGATGTGGTCATTGCAACTGTAGAAAATTCCATACCTGAATCGGCGGAAGCGGAAGCTAGCGACAGTAAGTCTTATGAAAATTACAACAGTGATAATATAGAAGACAACCAGCACACCATTGATGAATCAAACAATAATTCTCAAGCGCAAACACTTTCTACAACCCCAGTAGACTCAAATGATGACTCATCCAAACCTGCATCAGAGCCAGTGCTGAATAATATTGATAACGATGTTGACTCGGACGAAGAAGATCAGACTGAATCGGAAGACGAGCCAACAGATGAAGACGAAGTTCATGAGGTCAAAAAAGAAAAAGAAGCCAAGCTTGAGTCTTACAAGCAGTTTATAGCGGAACAATTTAGCAATCAAAAAGTAGATTATCCAAAAGTACGGCTCACCATCGAAGCCAATGCGCTACCCAGCAAAATGTATTTTGTAATGAATACCCTCTCCGCTATCATTGCTAGTTATGGACTGATAACCAATTCAGCAGCAGTCGTTATTGGAGCGATGTTGGTCGCTATGATGCTGGGGCCTATTACCGGAGCTGCATTAGCAATCATTGACTATCGTATGCCACTACTACGCAGGTCGCTGGTTACCGTTGCTGCTGGGGTATCTTTAGTCATATTGGTAGGTTTCATAGTCGGATATATACATCAAGGTCAACCGCTATCCTCTGAGATATTGTCGCGTACGCAGCCTACTTCAATGGACTTAATGATTGCGCTGGCTGGCGGTACCGCTGGTGCTTATGCAATGGTTTCACCGCACCTGTCCGTAGCGGTGGTTGGCGTTGCTGTTGCAACCGCGTTAGTGCCGCCACTTGCTGCAAGTGGCATCTTATTTGCCAATGGTGAGATGACATTAGGTCTCGGTGCCGCTTTACTTGCTTTGACCAACATTATTGCCATTCAATTTACCAATGCGATGGTACTTTGGTTTTTAGGCTTTCGCCGTTTAGTCGCTGATGACTATAAATCAAGCACTTACCTAACTTTCTTTCGCCGTAATGCCGTTGCGTTAGTATTATTGGTCGGGTTAGGTGTTTATTTGACGATTAACTTAAACATCAGTGCCAAACAACAAACTTTTGAAAACAACGTAAAGGGCGCTATTAATACCTATTTTATGGATAAAGGTAACGTACTGACCAATACCCAATTCGAAAAAGTTGGCGGTTATCAAACTGTTCGTGCCGTTATTCGTGGTGAAAAAAGCCCAACCTCATATGATGTGCAGAGGATTGAAACGGTTATCACCCAAGATATGGCGGATAATTTTCCTGACTATCTGCCCATTAAGCTACAACTTCGTTATCTCCCTGTACAAGTGATTGAATCTGACCCTTTGATTCAAAATCAGCTTGATCAGACCGATGCAGCAATTTTAACGAATTAGCATTAGGGCTGAACCTTCCAATACTTATAAGGGCAACATACAGGTGTGACCGTCGTTTACCAAGAGCCTACTTGTGAATCTTCAACACACCTCAGGCGTTTGTGCTAAAATCGCTTGCAAAATTATTTCCTTTATTTTGTCCTTTTTTACTTTATCTCTATTCGTCAGTAAGGAGCCGCTGTGAGCCAGCCATTTCGCTCAGCCGATATTCGTCAAGCTTTTATAGATTTTTTTATAAGCAAGCAGCATACTGCTGTACCCTCATCGAGCCTTATCCCGCATAATGATCCGACATTGTTATTTACCAATGCGGGCATGAACCAGTTTAAAGAGACGTTTTTGGGCATGGAACCACGTGACTATACACGCGCGGTAACTTCACAAAAATGTGTACGTGCAGGCGGTAAGCATAACGATTTGGATAACGTCGGCTACACCGCGCGCCATCATACATTTTTTGAGATGCTGGGCAATTTCTCCTTTGGTGACTATTTTAAACAAGCAGGTATCGCTTATATCTGGGAGTTTTTGACATCCGATGAATGGTTGGCTATCGATAAAGATCGCCTATATGTGACCATTTACGAAACTGATGACGAAGCCTTTAACATCTGGAATAAAGACATTGGCATCCCTGCCGAGCGTATCATTCGCATTGGTGATAATAAAGGCGCACCTTACGCGTCCGATAACTTTTGGACGATGGGTGATACTGGCCCTTGTGGCCCTTGTACCGAAGTCTTTTATGACCATGGTGCGGATATTGAAGGCGGTTTGCCTGGCACTCCTGAAGAAGATGGCGACCGCTATATCGAGATTTGGAACTGCGTGTTTATGCAGTTTAATCGCCAAAAAGATGGCACTATGCTGCCACTGCCTGCACCTAGTGTCGATACTGGCATGGGGCTTGAGCGCATTAGCGCCATCATGCAAGGCGTCCACGGTAACTATGAGATTGATTTATTCGTTCATTTGATGGATGCCGCTGCTGAGATTTTAGATATCGAAAATGAGCAGCAGTCGTCACTTAAAGTCATCGCGGATCATATCCGTGCGGTCGCATTTTTAATTGCTGACGGTGTTATGCCAAGTAATGAAGGGCGCGGCTATGTGCTACGCCGTGTCATTCGCCGAGCCGTGCGCCATGGTAATAAGCTTGGCGCCGATAGCGATTTCTTCTATAAGATGGTCGCGCCACTCGTAGCTGAAATGGGCACTGCTTATCCTGAGCTAAAAGATAAGCAAAGCGTTATTAAAAACGCGATTCAAAAAGAAGAAGCGCAGTTTGCCAAGACACTGGCACAAGGTTTACGTTTACTTGCCAGCGAGCTTGAGAACCTGAAGGACGGCGACATCCTCTCTGGTGAGGCCGCATTTAAGCTCTATGATACTTATGGCTTCCCACTAGACTTGACCGCTGACATCACTCGAGAACGCGGCATTGCTATTGATGAAGCTGAATTCGATGAGCATATGCAAGCACAGCGTGAACGCGCACGTGATGCTGGTAAATTCGACGTTGATTATAGTAGTGTCATCCAAGTGGAGAGCCCTACTGAATTTATTGGTTATGAGCAACTACAAGAAGATGACGTCAATGTTATTGCCTTATATCAAGACGGCCAATCTACTGACAACTTAGATGAAGGTATGGAAGGCGTTGTTGTGCTTGACCGCACACCGTTTTATGCTGAAGGTGGTGGTCAGGTTGGTGAGCTGGGCGAAATTCGTACCGCGTCTGGTGTCTTTGAAGTACAAGATACCAAAAAGTCTGGGCAAGCCATCATTCATTATGGTGTCGTGAGCATGGGTACCATTAGTGCGCAGCAAACAGCGGACGCGCAGGTGCTTTCTAGCATTCGTGCAGCTAGTGCTAAAAACCATTCTGCTACCCATTTGCTCCATGCAGCATTGCGCCAAGTGTTGGGAAACGAGGTCACGCAAAAAGGCTCATTGGTATCAAGCGAAGTATTACGTTTCGACTTCTCTTATGACAAGCCAGTTAGCAGCGCTGAGATTACGCGCGTAGAACGCTTAGTCAATGAGCAAATACAAGCTAATGCGCCTGCCTGTATCGAAAACATGCCTATTGATGAAGCTATGAATAAAGGTGCAGTAGCGCTATTCGGTGAGAAATACGGCAGTGACGTTCGTGTTCTAACGATGGGCACGGATAGTATCGTTGAAGGTCAGCGTCAGCCCTTCTCTATCGAGCTATGCGGTGGTCTTCATGTGCAGCGTACCGGCGATATTGGCGTGTTTAAAATTACCAGTGAGTCTGGCATTGCCGCAGGTATTCGCCGTATTGAAGCAGTCACAGGTATGGGGGCGATTAAATATATCCAGCAAAGCGATCAGCAGCTGAGCACCTTAGCTACTAAGCTCAAAGTCAAACGTCCTGAAGTAGCACAGCGCGTGCAAACCATGGCAAACAAACAGCGTGATTTAGAAAAACAACTTGAGCGTCTACAACAAAAGATGGCTAGCGCCCAAGCAGCAAGTTTACTCGATGACGTGCAGACTATTGCAGGTACACCAGTACTGATTAGCATGTTAGCGGGTATTGATGGTAAGTCAATTCGTCCTTTAATGGATGATATTAAGTCCAAGCTACCAGATAGCGTTATCGTGTTGATTGGCGATAAAGATGGGCAATTGGCTTTATCAGCAAGTGTCGCTAAGTCTGTCACTGCTCGCATCAAAGCAGGTGATATCATTCGTCATCTTGCTGGTGAATTGGGTGGTAAAGGTGGCGGTAAGCCTGACTACGCGCAAGGTGGTGCACCTAAGGCTGATAATACTGCATCGGTAATTGACGATCTACCAGTTTGGGTTGAGACTCAACTTAGCTAATCCAGTCAGAACTGGGCAATTTATGCGATTGGTTATAACCGTTATAACCAATCGCCATATATCTAATAACTGCTATGACTTAATTTTAGCGCGCTAATATGGTATAAAGTATGGCGGTTAACCAACAAGTCAGTCTGCCATTAAAAATAATAGACAGTGGCGCAGTTTTTATAATCCGGCCTAATCATTATTGGCACTAGTCTAGAGCAATATGGATAAATAGACTCAGAACAGATTAATGCTAATAATTCACAGACAGTCATTGACGAATAATAGGTAAATTTTATGGCGTTAATAGTACAGAAATACGGCGGTACGTCGATGGGCAGTATCGACCGTATCAAAAACGTCGCCAAACGTGTCAAACGCTGGCACGATAATGGTCATCAAGTGGTCGTTGTGGTATCTGCCATGAGCGGTGAAACCAACCGTCTTATCGACTTAGCGCGTCAAATCAGTAACCAGCCTGATCCACGTGAATACGACCAAATGGTCTCTACTGGTGAGCAAGTGTCAATCTCACTACTAGCGATGGCAATTAAAGAGCTTGGCGTTGGTGCCCGCTCATTTACTGGCCGCCAAGTGGCGATCAAGACTGATGGCGCGCACAATAAAGCCCGTATCGAAAGCATCGATGATGAAAATATTCGCGAACAGCTAGATGCTGGTAACGTTGTTATCGTTGCAGGCTTTCAAGGTATAGACGAGCATGGCAACGCTACGACCTTAGGGCGTGGCGGCTCTGATACTACGGGCGTCGCCATTGCAGCTGCCTTGGGCGCTGATGAGTGTCAAATCTATACTGATGTCGATGGTGTTTATACCACTGACCCTCGCGTCACCTCAAAAGCCAAAAAGCTTGAAAAAATAACCTTTGAAGAAATGCTTGAGATGGCAAGTCTTGGCTCCAAAATCTTACAGATTCGTTCAGTAGAGTTCGCTGGTAAGTATGGTGTGCCCTTGCGTGTACTATCTAGCTTTGATGAAAATAACGACGGTAGTTTTGACCAAGATTTTCAAGACAATGTCGGCACCCTAATTACGATAGACGAAGGAGATAATATGGAACAGGCAGTTATTTCAGGTATCGCGTTCAACCGAGACGAAGCAAAAATTGTAGTACGCGGTGTACCTGATCATCCTGGTATCGCTTCTGCTATTCTAAGCCCGATTGGTCGCGCTAATATTGAAATCGATATGATTGTACAAAATCTTTCGGATCAAGGCACGACAGATTTCACCTTTACCGTCAATCGCGCTGACTTAGACAAAACTATGAAAGTGCTCAATGATGAGGTTAAAAACGAAATTGGTGCAAAAGAGATATTGGGCAATAGCGAAGTCGTCAAAGTCTCATTAGTTGGTGTTGGCATGCGTTCACACGCAGGTGTTGCTAGCCTCATGTTTCAGACTTTAGCTGAAAACAATATCAACATTCAAATGATATCGACCAGCGAAATCAAAGTGTCGGTTCTGATTCAAGATCAGCATTTAGAAAAAGCCGTTAAGTCATTACATACTGCATTTGGTCTTGACCGTGAAGATGGTGAAAGCAAAGTCGCTGGGCTGTAATTGTTATTAAAGACTTTCAAAAGTATAAGTTTAGCTTTAATTATTATTAATTAAGTGGCTATTGATTACTTTCAATAATATTTGAATGAAGAAATAGGGTCTTTTTAGATCCTATTTTTATTTTTTATTATTGCTAGGGTTAGTATTTACCTAATAGTTTTGTGAAAACCCGTGACAGTATCTATTATGCCACCTATAATGGGGGCTCATTTGGGCTAAATGAACCTACCTATCATCATCGCTTGTCGTGTAACACTTTGCGTACAGCATGAGTCACATATATAACTTTACAATTATTGTGAATAAGATTTATGTGCGACGGCGTAGCGATGATCTGCAATTGAGATGTAATGTAATGAGAAATAATTTCTTAATGCGACATAAGGAGTGTGACGCATGCTAATTTTGACACGCCGCGTGGGCGAGACGTTAATGATCGGTGATGAGGTCAGTGTGACTGTCCTAGGTGTTAAAGGCAATCAGGTGCGTATAGGCGTTAATGCACCTAAAGATATTGCTGTACACCGTGAAGAGATTTATCAACGTATCCAGCAGGAGCGTACTGTACAGTCGCAAATGCAGCATCTTGAGCAAGGCAACTTTGCGCCTTCATTCGATGATGAAGACTACTTTAATCGTTAATTTAACCTGCTTTGAGGTCATTTACTTATGAGTATCCGCCAATCAGACGTATCGGCTTTGCTTAATGGTTTGAACAAAAAAGCCATTGGATTTAATGATGTGATCAGTTTTATCGATGATTTTTATCGCTACGCACCAGCGCCATTTGTGAATGGTATGGTGCATAATGAAGCTGGTGAAAACGAAGGTAGTGCTAAAGTTTTTGGCTTTGCTAAGCATCATGGCTTAGACCAACTGGACACGCTAAAGCTGTTCGGCGAGCATTATGAAAAGGTTAAAGCAACGCCAAATGGTACTGATCATGCCAACATACGTAATTTTTTACATTGGGGCTGGCAAGGGTTTTTGATGCAAAAAAATCCGCTTACTTTACGTCCAAACGTAGATACTACTGCGTTATAAGCCATAGTAATTCGTCTGTCTCGTTCTAAATGTGACAACTCATTTTAGAACAGGACAGTCAACATAAAAAAGCCACGCTATCATCATAGCGTGGCTTTTTTATGTTGACTAATTACAGTTATTCGTCTTATTTATTTCGAAATTTGACTGGCTGAATCGCACCTTTAGGGTTAGGCATATTCGGGTAATGATGTTCATGCTCCACATCACACTCAGCACCAACGATTGAACCATCGTCTTTTACTGGTTTGTGTATGAAGCCAGTACGCTCGGCAGGAGGTAGATGTTCATGCTCCCAAACCATCACTGCCTGCATGCAAGTAGCGCGTTGCTCAGCACTCAACTTAGCGCCATCAGGCCATTTTCCCAACTCAATAGCTACACGGAATTTATCAACCACTTCCGGTGTTAAACTTGCTAATATCGTTTCTTTATCCATGTTTCCTACTCTCCACTACTATTATTTAGATGCGCTTATTCATCGTCTATAATATCATCATCACTATCAAGACTGAATTCTTCGGCATGTACGTTCCAGTGCAACTTAGTACGGCAAGCTTCATAAAAGTCAAAACCTGGTGGATGCAGTAAAGTAAGCTTATCTGGATGTTTACGAATATATAGACGCTGCTCTTGCTCCAAGGGCACACTTGCCTTGCCATCAGCACTGACCATTGGCTGCGTACGATTGTCTTCATGAATACGAATACAAACTTCACTATTGCCACTGACCACAATCGGTCTACTTGACAAGGTATGGGGATGCATAGGTACCAAACATATTGCATCCATACTGGGATGAATAATTGGGCCACCACCAGACAGCGCATAAGCTGTTGAACCTGTAGGCGTCGCAGCAATCAAACCATCGCTATGCTGGCGATAAACATCTTGACCATCAATTTTCATCTGAAAATCAATCATATGTACCGATTTGCCCGCATGCAACACTATGTCGTTAAGCGCCATGTCTTCATGAATAATATTGCGCCCTTCTCTTATCTCCATGGTCAATAAGAATCTGTGATCCAGCTGATAGTCGCCCATTAGCACTTGGCGCAATTTAAAAGCCGCTTCATTAGGCTTTACATCAGCCAAAAACCCAAGACGACCACGGTTAACACCTAACACAGGTACGCGGTAACGTGCCAGCGCTTCAGCGGCATGCAAAATAGAACCGTCACCACCTACTACGATGACTAAGTCACAAATCTCGCCAATCAAACTACGCTTGACGATTTTAACTTTTTCTATTTCAGATAAATCTAACGTAGGTAGGTTAGACGTTTGTATGTCCATAATTAACGTCAAACCCATCTCATTAATGGTTTGCGCAATTTGTACAAGGCTTTGGGTCACGCTACGTTTTCCAGCTCGACCCATCAGCCCAATACGCCGAAAGGCAGGATTTTTGATGGCGTGAAATAGCTCTGATTCGTGTAGATGCGGCAATCTTGCGGACTGCGCTGAGTTTTCCATAAAACGACTCGGCATAACTGTAAAGTACCAGGCAATGATAGCGATAAATGAGCGCTTAAACTAGCATGTTTTATCAATTATCGTTGTTAACTGTCGTAATCGACCCCATATAATAACTATCGTACGCATTTTTTAGGCGTTTTCGTTTGGCTACTCAACAACACTGTATGTATTAACCGATAAGCATACATTAGCTGATAAGCAACTCAATAGTTGCATTAGACCTTAGCAGTTGTCGTGCAAACCTTGGCAGTTATCGTGCGAACGTTGTCACGCAAACACAGTTGACAATAATAGCGGTTTTGCTAGAGTAGCTGACATCTGTATTATTTTATTTATATTTTTTATTAAGGATACATGTATGGCCAATCCTATTGTGAGTCGCGCAGAACTTGCAGTCGGCGGTGCTCCGATGACTGTTAAAGGCGTGATACAAAAGACCAGTTTATTGCTTGGGCTATCGGCTATCACTGGTGTGGGATTTTTCTTTTATGCACTAATGGCAGGTCTATCGCAAAGTTTTATTACTATGGCGGCGTTTGGTAGTATGTTCGCCGCTTTTGGTCTAGCCATTTTTATTACCTTTAAACCGCAAAAAGCCAAAACTTTGGCTGTGCCTTATGCGCTGTTAGAAGGTATCTTTTTAGGTGGTATCTCGCTGTTTTTCATGAGAATGTACCCAAGCGTTCCTGTTACCGCTATGTGTGCGACCTTTGTCACCGCTGCAGTAATGCTTGGACTATATCGTTCTGGGCTTGTTAAAGTGACTGAAAAGTTCCGCTCAATAGTAACATCAGCTTTGATTGCCATCATGCTAGTTTACGTTGCGCAGTGGGTTCTTTCTTTAGCGTTTGGTTCAAGCTTACCATTCCTATTTGAAGGTGGCGTTATTGCTATCGGCTTTAGTCTATTTGTGATTGTTATTGCTTCTTTCACTCTTTTATTGGATTTTGACAATATTGAGCGCGGTGTAGCAGCGGGTGTGTCTGAAGACTACGAATGGTTATTCAGCATTGGTATTCTTGCGACTCTAGTATGGATGTACATTGAGTTTATGCGTCTACTAAGTTATCTACAGGACTAATAGAAAGAGCTGTCTAGTAATTATTCTACACAAAAAAACCGCCTTTAATAATAGGCGGTTTTTTTATGGATCAAACTAAACGATCATAGTATAGATAATCATACTTCCTAGAATTAATATCATATTAAGCACGTTTTAGACGCAGTGCATTTAATACTACCAGTAATGAGCTTAGTGACATACCAATAGCAGCAAGCCAAGGCGGTACATAGCCTAAAGCTGCTGGTATTAATACACTACCATTATAAATAAGGGCCCAGCGGAAGTTCTGTTTAATAATACGTTCGGTTTTATTAGCGATACGCTTGGCGGCAGTAATAGCTTCGATTTGACCGTTTAGTATAATGCTGTCGCTAGATACTTGTGCCAAATCTGCCGCACCAGCAATTGAAGTTGAGACATCTGCCGCTGCTAATACGGGCGCATCATTAATGCCATCACCAACCATCAACACTACCGCGCCTTTAGCTTGCATTGCTTGAATGTGATTGACCTTATCAGTTGGAGATAGACCATTATGTGCTGACTGCATTCCTAAACTCTCAGCCATCACTAGCGCCTGCGGACTTGGATCACCCGTAAGCATTACAGACTCGAGACCCAGCCCTTTGAGCGTATCAAGCATCGATTTGGCGCTATCACGCACCTTATCGTTAAAGTAAAAGCATGCCAGCGCTTGCCATACGTTTGAGCCATCTTGCTGACAAGATAACACTACTGCTGAGCTGGCACGATGGGCAACTAAATCAATAACTGGCTCATCAATTAATGTTGTACTTGAATCATTATTGATTCTATCTAAAGCAAAATCTACATGCCCGATTCGGTATAGCACACCATCAATCATCGCTTCTACCCCGCCCGCTGGATAGTGCTGTAAAACTTGAGTAGACGGCAAATGCAACTGATAAGCAGCTGTAAGCAGCGCATGAGCAATAGGATGCCGACTACCTACCTCTAAAGCAGCAGCGATTGCTAATACGTCATCTTTTTGCTCAGCTGGCTCCAAATCGTAAATTTTATTTTGGCTTATAGGGTTTAACAGCTCAATATTTAATAGATTCGGCTTACCATAAGTGAGTGTACCCGTTTTATCGAAAGCCACATGGGTGATTTCAGCCAATGTTTGTAGCGTATGCCCACGAGTCGTTAGAAAGCCATAGCTGGCCAAGCGATTGGTCGAGACGGTCAATGCAATTGGAGTGGCTAATGACAGTGCGCAAGGACAAGTCGCTACCAAAACTGCAACGGTTGCCCAAATCGCTTGGCTTGGGTCAACGATGTACCAACCGATAAAAACCAGTGCCGATAACACTAAAATGCGCGCGACAAACCAACGTGCCAGCTTGTCCGCTTGTTGGGCAAGCTTGGGCTTTTCACTCATGGCACGGTTCATAAGCCTATCGATCAAGCCTATTTGACTATCTTGTGGCAGTGCAGTGACCAGCATTTCAAACGGTTGACTGTCGTTTTGTGCGCCGCCAACGATATAGTCACCTTGGGCTTTGACAATCAAGTCACCCTCACCCGTTAGCAAGCTCTGCGAGACTGTTGCTGTTGAGCTGAGCAAAATACCATCACTAATAATTTCAGATCCAGCTTCAACCATAATGATGTCACCCACTTGCAAGCTATGGGCTGTCACCATCTGTTTTTCTTCTGCTTCATCTTTTAGTTTTGAGAGCTCTAGGCGTTGATTGCGTGTCTGCTGCCAGTCTTGTGCAATACGAGTTGTTAACTTATGGACGTTAGCGTCTATACGCTTCATAAAGTCGGGCGTAGATTTTGGCGTGAGGCTTGATAGGTTTTGAGCATCTAACTCGTTAATAGCTTCATTAACAATTAAATCATTGGTCTGAACAATAAAACCTTCGTTTACCTCATTAAGCTCAAGCTCATTTTCCGCTAACATTTTCAAAATAAGCGCTGCAGCTTCTTGGTCTTCAGCGACCTTTTGTACCAATACTGGCTCGACTACGACTAAGTCATTGGCCATAGTCGCTGCTTTTAGACGCGCATTATGCTCAATATAACGCCCTGCTAGTAGGAAGAAGATAAACATACTGACCGAATCATAGTACGTTTCTCCTTGCCCGGTAATAGTGGCATAGAGACTGGCAAAGAAAGTGACGATCAAGGCAATACTGACCGGCACATCCATATTGACTTGACGCGCCCGAACCGCCGACCAAGCTGATGTGAAAAAAGGAATTCCGGCGTAAAAGAACACAGGCGTACTAACAAATAAGGATACCCAACGTAAAAAATCACGCTGAAATATCAACATGTCACTATATTCACCAAAGTAAATCGCAACGGCATACATCATCGCTTGCATCGAACCTAGTGCAGCAATTCCTAGCCTTAATAGCATTTGATTATTATGACGCGCCAGCATAGCCTCATGAGTATCTTGCCGATAAGGCTTTGCTTCATAGCCGATCTCATTAATGACCGCTAAGATACGGCTAATAGGCAGCTTAGTCTCATCCCAAATAACTCGCATGCGCTGATTGGTTAAATTCACCTGACATTTACTGATACCATCTAACTCATCTAGACGCGATTCGATTAGCCAAGTGCAGGCAGCGCAGCGTAGATTATTCACAGATAATTCCGCGACTGACAGGCCATCTTGCGCATAGACAAACTGTGACTTTATCTCATCATGATCGTAGGCTTCAAGGCGAGTCAGCTGGGTTGGCAAGCTTGCTGTACGATTAATTTCTGAGCGGTCAAGGTAATACTGCTCAAGACCCGCTTCTACAATGCTTTGCGCGGCCAATTGGCAACCCATACAGCACATCTCACGTGACTTACCCAATATCTCAGCATAGAATGGTGGCTGCGGTACCGGATCGCCGCAGTGAAAGCAGTGACCAGCGAGTGGCAATACCAAGCCTTCGGTAATAGAATTATCTTCATAAGATGTAGTCGATGATATTGATGACGAGGCACTAGACATAGTCGCGCTTACTTCCTTTAGATAAACTGGCCTTTAATACACTGGCTTTAGATACATTAGCTTTAAATACATTGTGTTGCATTAGTATTGCTTAAGTTAGACCGCGTTTAAGCCTAACAATAAATCAGCCACTACTGGCAAAGTAACAGCTGATAATCCACACAAAAAACACCCTTTCCAAACATATAGACTGTATCCTATATGGCACTTACCAAACTCATTAAAAGCCACAGTCAGTGCAATATAAAATGCATAAAGTGCCAAAAGCATTTAGTCTGCTAAATGCAGAGCTTTCACTGCTTTTATTTTTTTCCAAATCATATTGAAACGACTATCACAAAGCTTTATTTAGTTAATTAATATTGTGATATTAGACGCTATACTTATTATACACCTTCCCAGCTAAACCCTAATGAATCCTTAAGTCGATGATGATAGATTGAAAATTTTGTCAATTTGCGTCATTATGAGGCAGTTTTTTATCCCAATACGGTGCGTTATCAGTGCAAAAATCTAATCCTAAGCTACCACAATCGTCTAAGTCTGCTATTAGTACTCTACCCTCGCAACAGCGCGGTATTGTATTTAGCAGTATCTTATTAATTATTGTCATCGTTGGCATGGTTTTATTGGCGCTGTATTTAGTCAAGCTTGATCGTACTATTACCCAAAAATTTGAAGGCAAGCGCTGGGATATTCCTGCTAAGGTATATTCACAACCACTTGAGCTTTATCAAGGTGCTGCCGTTGATAACGACACCATGAAAAAATGGCTAGAGCTGCTTAATTATCGTAGCAATAAAGCCTATGATCGCACCGGTAGCTTCCATAAATCAGGCAATAACTACTTTATCCATACGCGTGGATTTACCTATAGTGCGAATGATGTTGATAAAGAACAAGTTATCAAAATGACCATTGCGGATAATAAGATTCAGACGATTCAAAGTACTGAACAAAATAAGACTGGTATTATTCGTCTTGAACCTGTGAATATTGGCGGCATTTATCCTGATAGCAATGAAGATCGTATGGTCGTCTCGTTAGATGATGTGCCACAGCCATTGATTGATGCTTTAATCGCTACCGAAGATCGCGGTTTCTATGAACATAAAGGGGTATCCATACGTGGTATCGCTCGCGCCGTACTTAACAATTTCTCTGGCGGCTCTATGCAGGGCGGCTCGACCATCACCCAACAGCTTATCAAGAACTTTTATCTTAACTCTGATCGTACCCTGAAACGCAAAGCCAATGAGGCATTGATGGCAGTGCTGCTAGAGTTGCATTATAGTAAAGATGAAATCCTGCAAACCTATCTGAATGAGATCTATCTGGGTCAAAATGGCAACCGCTCTATCAATGGTTTTGGCTTGGCATCACAATTTTATTTTAATCAACCACTCAATGAGCTACGTTTAGATCAGCAAGCCATGTTAGTAGGTATGGCAAAGGGGCCAAGCGTTTATAATCCACGCCGTCATCCAAACGACTCAAAGGCACGCCGTGATATAGTGCTCAATAACATGCTAGAAATGGGTAGTATTAGTCAAGAGGACTACGATAAAGCGTTAGAAAAGCCTCTTGGTGTTGTTGATAAGCCTGTTGAAGGTAAAAGCCAATTTCCAGACTTTTTGGATATCGTCAAGCGTGAACTTAATGAAGTGTACTACTCTGATGACCTCAAAAATGAAGGTCTTACTATCATTAGTACCCTCGACCCTATTGCTCAATTAGCTGCTGATAAAGCTGTTGATAAGAAACTGGGTGAACTACGCCGTAATAGTAGTAAGACTAAGGATCTACAAGGAGCATTAGTCAGTGCGAACCCTGAAACGGGCGAGCTGGTCGCAGTAGTTGGTAGTGGTAGTGAGTTTACTGGCTTTAACCGTGCCGTTGATGCTAAGCGTCAAGTTGGTTCGCTGTTAAAACCTGTTATCTATATGACGGCGCTTGAAAGCGGTCGCTATAATTTAGCCAGCTCCGTTGATGACTCACCGATTACAGTCAATCTAGGTGACGGTACTAAATGGAACCCTAAAAATTATGACAATCGCGACCACGGCTATGTGCCGTTAACCACTGCACTGGCTAAATCGTATAACCAAAGTACGGTACGCTTAGGCATGGAATTCGGTATTGATACATTTGCCAAGCAGCTGCGCCGTCTAGGTATTGAAGAAAAAATTCCTGCGTATCCATCCGCATTATTAGGCTCAGTTAACTTAAGTCCAATGGATATGCTTGGCGTTTACCAAGTCTTTGCGACTGGTGGCTTTCGTACTCCTATTCACAGCATTCGTACTGTTATTGATGATCGCGGGCGTATCTTGCAGCGTACTGGTCTTAATACACAGCGTAGTATACCGCCTGAAACCAACTACCTAACTAACTATGCGCTACAACAAGTAGTGAAAGATGGAACCGCTAAACGTGTCCAATCACTTGGTAGCGATTTAAATCTAGCGGGCAAGACAGGTACGACTAATGACTACCGTGACGCCTGGTTTGCAGGCTATAGCGGCAACTACGTAAGCGTTGTCTGGGTTGGACGTGATGACAATAAACCAATCGGACTTAGCGGCGGCACAGGTGCCCTACCAGTATGGGTCGATTATATGAATCGCCTAAAGTTGACACCCGTATCCATGCCAGAACCTGAAGGCATTGAATGGCTGTGGCTTGAAAACAACTCTGGCAAGCTGTCCAATGAACGTTGTGCATCGGCACGATATTTACCAGTCATGTCGGCATACTTACCAGAGGAAGCCAGTAGTTGTGCAATTTCTTTGTACCAGCAAGATCAAGCACGTGATCAGATGCAATGGCAAGATGAGCAAGGCTCGATGAATCAGCAGCGTCAGCGTGAAGGTTTAGATATACCAAATAGTGAGGTAATCAACCCGAATGAGGAAAATGGCGATAATGGTGATACTCAAAGACGTACTGACACTTGGTACGATAGAGCGCTTGAGTGGTTCTAATAAATTGTTTGATTAACTATCAGTTCATACTGTTATTTAAAATTACATAGAATAAGGGGTTTGACATGGCGGCATCTATGCAGCAGCAATACTTGGCAGTACTGAATGACACACACAGAGGATTGGGCAAATTATTACTAGTATCAACTGCGCTCATCGGTACTTTAACGTTAAGTGCTTGTCAGACCGCGCCTTCAGCTCCTAACAGTACCGGTGCAGGCGCAACAACGACTACGATTAATATTCCTCAAGGGTCTATAACTAACCGTAATGATGCCAGTAAAACAGCTGACTACTCTAGTGAGCCTTATACAGCACCCGCTGAAACTACTAGAACGCCAGCAAATCCTCCTTACTCTGAGCCCCAAACCATACCCAGATCTGAGAGCAGTACAACTACCAACAATCCTTTAACCCAGCAAACACCGATAATAGAACAACCAGAAATCATATTTAACGAGCCAGTGTACACCCCACCACGTGATGATTATATGATCTCGCAACCGCCCGCTACACCTTCACATAATGAGCTATTAGAGCAAGCACGTCAGAATTCGCAGCAGCAAAGCCGTAAACCTACTAGCAATCAAAGCAACTTGCCAGCATTTCGTAATCTGATGCAAACAGGCACTAATCAGCTTAAATCAGGTAATTTGACCGCTGCTGAAAACAGCTTTACGCGTGCTCAACGTCTAGCACCTAGATCTTCAGCGGTTTATTTTTACCTGTCACAAGTTGCTCTGAAGAAGGGACAGCCACGTAAAGCCGAAGCGATGGCACGTCGTGGCCTGACAGTTTCTGAAGATGACAGTCGTCGCCGTGCGTTATGGCAGCTTATCTTACGATCAGGTCAACAACAGAACAATTCACGCGTTGTAAGAGAGGCACAATTAGCTCTTAAGTAGTCATTATCGCAGTTTATTTTCAATGCAACAGACAAAGAAAAACTTGCTAGCTGCGTATAATAATGAATGTGTTTATTGTATTTTTTATAAACAATAATTATTCATTTTTCTTCAATTTATTCTAATTTAATTAAGGTTACTTTTATGGCATGGCAACAACTTCACCTACAATGTGAAAAAGCAAACGTCGATCTTGCAGAAGCGCTGTTATTAGAAGCAGGCGCCCTATCTATTGCGTTAGACGATGCAGGTGATCAGCCTTTGTTCGAACCATTACCGGGCGAATCACCCTTATGGGATGAAGTAATACTGACTGGTCTCTTTGATGCTACTACCGAAATTGGGAGTCGACAAGCTGTTGAGCAACTAAGTCATGAGATTGCAGCACAAGTACAGGCCAGTCGCATTTGGCTAAGCGCTGTTGATGATAAAGACTGGGAGCGCGAATGGATGACTCATTATCATCCAATCGAATGCGCTAACGGCTTATGGATCGTTCCAAACTGGCTAACGCCACCTGATGCAGATGCCATTAACATTATTATGGACCCGGGACTTGCCTTTGGAACAGGTTACCATGCCACTACACGCCTATGTTTAGATTGGCTGACTGAACAAGACCTACAAGATAAAGTCGTCATCGATTATGGTTGTGGCTCAGGCATCTTAGGTGTTGGCGCATTGCTATTAGGTGCCAAACATGTCTATGCGGTCGATATCGATCCGCAGGCGGTGCTGGCTACTAACCAAAATGCTGCACGCAATAATGTCGATGAACACTTGCAAGCATTTTTGCCAGAAGATTTCGTGGCCTACTGCGCACAACATGATGTCGTTCCAGTGGATGTTATTGTAGCCAACATTCTAGCCAAGCCCCTCATCGGCTTAGCTCCTTACTTTGCAACTTTAATTGCCTCACAAGGACGCATAGTTCTAGCAGGATTAATTGAGTCACAAACTGAGCAAGTTTCAGAAGCTTACAAGCCTTATTTTGCCCTTGATTCTAAACATGCTTTCACTGCTCAAGAAGATCAGCATTGGCAACGTTTATCAGGAACGTTTACACAGTAGCAATACCTAATAGTTTTGTTTACACACTAGCAACACTTTATTACATCTGTTACGATAGGCAGTCAGTTGAATTTTGCAAACTTAACGCTGCTCCCCTATTGTCTATCGCTATAAAGATGCCTAATAATATCTAAAAAATAAGACAGGTTTTGGTGAGTGGATGCGCGATAGTTACTATCGTATTTCTTTGGACTCAATTACATGACCACGCTCATCAAAACCCAATGTCCTTCTTGCCAAGCCTACTTTAGTTTACCGCAAGCTCAATTAAATGAGCTAAATGCGAAAGCACGCTGTGGACGCTGTCAACAAGTATTTTTAGTAAATGAAAATCTTGTGGTCTCTGGTGATGATCGTTCAAATACCGATAGCAATTTCACCTCTTTTGAAAAAAGCAAAAATAACAATTCTCAGCAGGATAATAATTTTTTATCCTCTGATACTCTTATCTATGATGATATGCCCGTTGACGATATTGAAGAGTCAAACTCAGAATATAACTCGCTAGATGAAATGAGTGCATGGTTTTCTGAGCTGGATACTACAAATCTAGATTCTGAACCAACAGACTCTAAACCAGCCACTACTGTGGATAATCAGTCTAATATCGAGCCTAACGATCAAGATACTTTATTTGAAGAATCAGATTATGTTGTCAACACTAGGCCTCAATATAATATCGGTTCAGTCGCCGCTAATGATATCAATGCTTCTATCGACAATATTAATATGTCCAATGACAACGATAATGCATGGCTTGAAAAACTCCTTGAAGAACAAAACAATGATACAAACACGATAGAGTCTGACACTGATTTATCGCAGCTATTAGCTAGCATGGGCGTACCACTTAGAGATCAAACTCAAATTAGCCCTAAGCAAATAAGCAATGGTCAGTCACGTATCTACCCATCACAAACTCTTGCACAAACTTCTGCCGCTTCGATCCTTTGGGTAGCCGGCTGCTTAGTCTTGATAATGCTATTGTTTGCACAATATGTTATTTTTAATCTAGATAACATAGTCAAAAACCCAGCGCATGCAGCACGCTTACAAGCAGTTTGCGCAGTCGCAGCTTGCAGCCTACCTAGTGCTGACATGGCAGCTTTTGATATTACTGATTTGGTTTATAAACCTAGTGATATTATGGATGCTGATGTATTTACTGATATAACAGCCACTTTGGCAAACCAAAGCACAAAGTCCCAGCTCCTACCTAGTCTCAAAGTTAGCATTTATGACAATAACGCTCTAACTGGAGAGTTCATTGCGCTGCCAAAGGACTATCTAGCAAGTAAGCAAAATCTACTATTCGCTGAACAAAACAAATCATTTATGTTTACAGTACCAGTTACCATCAATCATATTAGTAAAGTTACTATCAACCCTATTTATTAAAAAGCTTCATATCTCCAACCTAATACTTATATTAATATTCAGTTGAGCGACTAGTTATCTTTTTGTCTATGACCTTTGTCGTATCACACTTTTTTAAGGACATCACCTTATGGCACACTCCGCTCAATCCTTTGCCAACCGTTTTGCCCAGCATCCTGATTGCCATAACAACTATGATGATCAGGACAGTACTAATCAACCAACCACTGATACACAGAATCGTTTGGATAGCGCAGACAATCATATGCACAGTGATACGACACTTACTCCAGCGAATGCGCCTTTACGTGTGCATGTTGAACGCGTAGTACGTGAGTATTTTGCGGCCTTGGATGATGAAATGCCAACCGACTTTTACGAGCTCATCTTAAAAGAAGTAGAACTCCCCCTACTAACTGTAGTACTTGAGCAAACTCGTGGAAATCAAACCAAATGCGCTCAAATTTTGGGCCTTAATCGTGGCACACTACGCAAAAAACTTAAAATCTACGATTTAATGTAGTTGATTGTATAGAAATTAGTATTTATGCTCTAAAATGATATTGAGTTTTGTGTAAATTGGTCAGATGTTTTATCATAGGCATCGTGATTTTTGAAGCTCTATCCATTCAATGCTAGTCATGCCTAAGTAATGCATAGCTAGCTGCGAACATTAAGCTCTAAACACTGAAACTTAATTATTAAGCTTACAACATTAAGCTTTATCATTATTGTGCATGGCAACTCATAGATTAGACGTAACTCTATCTGTGACTGCCACTACTATCTTGCCGGACGTTTGTGTCGGGCTTTTTTTATGGAATCGTTTTTATGGCTACCAAACCGCTTGCTCTACTCTCAGTCTCTGATAAGTCCAATATCGTAGAATTTGCTCAGGGGCTTATTCAGTCAGGATTTGACTTACTATCCACTGGCGGTACTTATCGTTTGCTCAAAGAGCATAATGTGGCCGTGACTGAAGTATCAGATTATACTGGTTTCCCTGAAATGATGGATGGCCGTGTCAAAACGCTACACCCAAAGATTCATGGTGGTATTTTAGGTCGCCGTGGTACAGATGATGCGATTATGAGTTCACATAGTATTGATCGTATCGATTTGGTCGTGGTTAACCTTTATCCATTTGCTGAAACAATTGCTCGTGTTGATGTCACTATGAACGATGCTATTGAAAACATCGATATTGGTGGTCCGACTATGGTACGTTCTGCTGCTAAGAACCATGCCCACGTAGGTATTGTTACCGATCCAGCCGATTATGAACGAGTACTGGTAGCCTTAGGTAATGGCACAGAACTGACAACGGCCTTACGCTATGACTTAGCGGTTAAAGCGTTTGAACATACGGCACAATACGATGGGATGATTGCTAACTTTTTGGGTAGTCGTGTCAATGAAACTCAACAGCCAGAGAATTTTTCAAGAACGTTTAATGTGCAGCTTGAAAAAGCACAGGACCTACGCTATGGCGAAAACCCACATCAAAATGCTGCCTTCTATATAGAAAGCCAACCTTCAAAAAGTAAACAAGCTTCTATAGCAACAGCCGAGCAATTACAAGGCAAAGCATTATCTTATAATAATATCGCCGATACTGATGCTGCCCTTGAATGCGTCAAAGCATTTAGTGCACCTGCTTGCGTAATCGTCAAGCACGCTAACCCTTGCGGTGTCGCCATTGATAACGACCAAGTAGCGGCTTATCAAACTGCTTTTAGCACGGATCCTGAATCTTCTTTCGGTGGCATTATTGCCTTTAACCGCCCATTAACACTTGCCGCAGCAAAAGCCATTATTGACAATCAATTCGTAGAAGTTATTATTGCGCCAAGTATTGAAGCAGGTGTACTCGAAGCGACTGCGACTAAGAAAAACGTACGCGTCTTAGTTTGCGGTGAACTACCAGCATCAGATCAGCGCGACATCCAACTTGACTATAAGCGCGTCAACGGTGGCCTGTTGGTGCAAGAACAGGATCTCGGTTTGATCACTGCTAATGATTTGAAAATCGTCACTGACGTACAACCAACTGAAGCACAAATTGCTGATCTGTTATTTAGTTGGAACGTAGCAAAATACGTCAAATCCAACGCTATCGTTTATGCTAAAGGTCAGCGCACTATTGGTGTTGGTGCAGGTCAAATGAGCCGGGTAAACTCAGCACGTATCGCTGCTATCAAAGCTGAGCATGCTGGATTAGCAACTGAAGGTGCTGTCATGGCCTCAGATGCCTTCTTCCCGTTCCGTGATGGCATAGATAACGCTGCTGCAGTAGGGATTTCTGCTATCATCCAGCCAGGTGGCTCTATGCGTGATGATGAAACCATTGCTGCAGCAAATGAGCATGGTATTGCTATGGTATTTACAGGTATGCGCCATTTCCGTCATTAAAGTTTTCGGTAGTGTGTCAAAAAGTATGCTGATTAAAATTTGAACAATTCTTGAAG
This sequence comes from Psychrobacter sp. S1-30-MNA-CIBAN-0213, assembly GCF_040309845.1. NCBI lineage: Bacteria > Pseudomonadati > Pseudomonadota > Gammaproteobacteria > Moraxellales > Moraxellaceae > Psychrobacter > Psychrobacter sp. S1-30-MNA-CIBAN-0213. Next base: position 110,436 of record NZ_JBEOPE010000005.1, read on the forward strand.
CCTTGAAAGTCCTATAGAATCAGAGAACTTAGCATAGATTTCTTATTGACTTTTATCGCCAGCATACTTTTTAGAACACCACCAAATTTTCATGTACAAAATGCTAAAGCAGTATTAATAGCAGCACTTCATATAAGTACTGCTATTAATTGATATATATAAAACTATCAAAAATATAGCTCATTAAAAAAGCCACTGTAGCAATACAGTGGCTTTTTTATTCAAGAATTTTTATACATTTTTTTGGTTACTTATTAATAGCTCAACAGAAAGCAATGGCACTATTACTGACCTTGTGCCCCTGCCATGTTAGCTTCGTTAATTTCAACCTTATATACCAGACGTAGATAATCTAAGTAATCTTGCAGCTGATCTTGACCTAAATTATCACGGATAATTGAGGCTGTTTGCGCTTTTTCTAGATCAGACAACTGCGATTGGCGTTCAGTCTCGATACGATCGCCAACCAGCACACTAGCACCTACCTCAGTCTCACTTGCCAGCGCTACAACCCCGTTCTCAGAGGCTTGCTTACTAAATGCTAAACTACGTTCCTTTTCGGTCAGTAACGTTGTTTGACGATTAACCTGACCGAGTGCCTGAAAACCTACTGCTTGCTTATTGATATCAGCCACGGTTTTAATCCCAGCAGCCAACTGCTTAGCATCCTTAAGAGCCATAGCACTGGCTTTTTGCTGACGCAGCCTTTTGGTAATAATTGGAGTTGCAGCTGCCAAGGTAAGAGTTTGAGTTGGACGATAGTTGCTTGGTTGCACCCATGCCGTTCCGCTACCTACTTCAATACCTGCCGTTACTGCTTGATCTTGGATAGTAAACTCATCAAAGGCTTGCTTGATGACAGCAGGTTGCGGCAACACTGACGTATTGTTGTTCTTACGATAATCTTTAATACGTTTTAACGCTACGTTTTCTTGCTGAGCGATATCTTCGATACTAAAACCATCTGCTGCCAAATCATTAATTGCTGTTACTTTATCAGCATAAATTGATTGACGCTTATATTCCTTTGCCTTAGCTGTTAACTCTTCACGCATACTATCTAGGCTTGGTATTTTACTACCATTGTCTTCTGTTACCGTAAATATCTGATAACCGAAATTGGTTTTAATAGGGGCAGTAACGTCACCTACACTTAAGCCTTGCAGCGCTGTTTCAACGGCAGCAGCATCATTACCAAATACTGATGGATTGAAAAGTCCGATATCACCGCCAGTCGCGCCTGATGGATCATCTGACTCTGTTTTGGCCAATGTTGCGAATGATTCACCTTTATCAAGACGAGCTTTGATTTTATCAGCACGCGTCTTAGCATCATTACCAGTAACTAAAATCTGACTTAGCTTACGCTCATCAACCACAGCAAGCCCTTGCTTATAGCCTTCATATTGCTGCTGCAGATCTTCTTCTGTAACTTGATCGACCTTAATCGTCGCAGGGCTTAACTGAATATATGCCAAATCAACCATGGCATCGCTCTTTAGCGTCTCTTTATTAGCATCATAATAAGCTTGGATATCATTTTTGCTAAGCTTAACTTTCTGCTGATAATCTTGCCAATTAAAACGATGTAGCCAAATATTGCGTGATTCTAGCTGTAAATCAATCAGCTGATTCACCGCTTTCATAGGATAGATGGCAGTACCAACGATACTTGCATTGAGCTGATCTAGGCTTAACTGATTACGAAATTCAGCAAACAGTTGGTCTTTAGTCATGCCGCGTTGACGTAAAAAGTTCGAAAACTGATCGTTAGAGAATTCGCCGTTTTCATCTTTAAAAGCGTCCTCTTGACGCAACAGACGATTGATCGTGTCATCAGATACAGTCATACCTAGCTTACCAGCTTGCTGCTCAAGTAAGGTGCGGTCAATCAAACCTTTTAGCACTTGCTCATGTAACACATCTTCATTTAATAAGCTTGCGTCATCAATTTGGTCTAAAATCTCAGAGCGTCGATTGTTTACTGCATTTTGATACTCTGACAAACCCACACTTGCCTCACCTACTTGGGCTATTTGATTGGGATCAACATTGCCCTGAAAGTAGCTCTCGATACCTAATAAAGCGAGTGGCGATAGGCATAGAATCAATAAAATGCGACCAGGCCAGCTTTTCAAAAAATCGCGCAATTTATCCATAGTTATTTCTACTTTTTAACCTATATTGATGAAGAACCATTGCAACGATGTCAGCGATATGTGGACAGACAATGGCATGATAAATGATGTCAATGTTATTTGATGCTTGTAAAAACCGTAACTTGATAAAGCAATAGCGTTACGCGCGCCCTATGATACGTGAATTTTAGTCTAGACTCAAAATATTCCAAGCATCTGCTATACAAATTTTAGCGATAAAAAAAGCACCTCTATATAAAGGTGCTTTTTATTGCTTGTTTTACTGTTTAAAGTTAAACAGTAAACTTATACTAACAAGCTAAGATTGGCTTAGTTTAAGCGCTCTTTTAAGTTTTTACCGGCTTTAAAGCTTGGTACTTTACTTGCAGGGATACTTAGCTCTTCACCTGTTTTAGGATTACGGCCAGTGCGTGCTTTACGGTCTTTTACGCTAAACGTACCAAAACCAACTAATGAGATACTTTCACCAGCTTCTAGAGCTTCACCAACGCTTTCCATAACGGCGTTCAATGCATCACCAGCTTGGGTTTTGTTTAGGCCGCTTTTGTCTGCAATGCTATCAATTAATTCTGACTTATTCATACAATTTCCTTCAAGTTTAAGGGCTGAAATAAACGCTAACGTCAGGCATTGTATCGCTCTCATACGATTTAAGCAATAAAAACCACTTTTGACGCTTTTATTTACGGGTTGCGCGTTGTTAACGTCTTTATATCAAGGCAACATAAGGAGCGCAAGCGATTTTACATTTTTTTGCCTGCGAAACTACGTATTTGACACCTAACGTTACGCAAATCACCTGTAACTTGTCATTTGTCCCACAGATACTGCTCAAAAACATCGCATAATGCATATTAGTCTTTTAGGTCGCCAAGATGTATTTTACGTCAGAGAACGTATAGTTTATTTAAAAAAACCATTAATTTTAGCGAAATCACTGATTTTTCAATCAAAATTAGCGATTAAAGTCTATATTATGAAGAGACAATTGATAATATCTTTTTACTAGCCAGTGTTCGCTACTTCAGCTGGCTTTGTTCATATTTGTAGTACAGTAGAGCTTTGACTTACAAAAACTCTAGGTATAGAAAACGGGCTTTATCGCAATAATTTTCTAACTGACATAGGTATACGTTACTTTTTATGATGAAAACGTTATGATAGCCATCACATAATATGCTATAAAAACCAAATTATAATTAATGTTGTATTTGCAGTTATTCACTGCTTCTCATATTTTATGTTTACTTTTAATTTGCCCAATAAAATGGATTACTTACATGAAGCGTTCTACGTTGTCTCACTCTCTTCTCAACATTATCCTAGTGTTCACTGAGTCAGCATTGACCTTGCTGTTACGCTTAGATCCTGAGCTACGTAAAGCCGCTTACCCGCTTGCTAAACAGGGCACTGTTATCTGTCTACGCTTGTATTTGCCTCATGTAGAGATTTTTGCAACTTTTAGCTATAAAGGTGTGTTACTGGATGCCAATCTACCTGTTGGTCGTAGTGAGCCTGACGTTATTATTAACGCGTATAGCATTCAAGTTTTGAGTGCTTTAACCTCACACGACAGCGAAACGACTGAAAAACTGCAAATGCGTGGTGAGCTTATTCAGGTTCAACTGGTTAAACAATTTATTACTCAGCTAGGTTTGGGTGGCTTAATTCAAGGGATCCTTAAGAAGTTTAAAGGTGGCAATGCAAAGCAAAAACCTAGCGCTGATGAGTTGGAAGAAAAAAAGAACAACTATAAACTGCGTATTGCAGAACAACAGATTCAAATTAATACGCTGACCATAAAAAATCGCGAATTTGAAACTACAGTGAAAGAGCTACAGAGTAGGCAAAAGACACTTACTATTATCACAATTGCTTCAGTTATTATGGCGATTGTTGCTGTTATCACGTTGCTAATGAACTAACCTTCGGGGTTTACCTTTGTTCTTACAAGAACGCTCAACGAAGTCATCGAACTGTCATTGAGCGTTTTTTTTATCCCTAGCCTTTACCACCACTCATTAGCGCTTTTCCACTTCGTTGCCGCTTTATTTAGCCAATTACTTTTATTAATAGTGGTGATAGGTAAGATTAACCATTCTATGACATTTCAATCTTGACTAAATTACTCAGGATTAAGTATAATGACTTTATCGCAGCACACATCGGGTTAACCATCTGTTGTTTAATAGCGATGACGTTTGACTTAGTATACTTAATATCTGTATTGCACAAATAATCTTGTATGATTTAGAGTACTAAAGATACTAAGCTCGTTATTGAATTTGGCTTATAACTGATTAGCTTGGAGATATTTTATGCGTTTAACTACTCGAGGCAGGTATGCCGTTACCGCGTTATTAGATTTGGCGTTACAGACCAGTCAACAAGACAGTGCTGTATCCTTATCTGATATTGCAAAACGGCAATCGATATCTATCTCATATCTTGAACAGTTATTCTCCAAACTACGTAAACGCGGTTTAGTTACTAGTATTCGTGGTGCTGCAGGCGGTTATCATTTAGCCAAACCCCTAGATGAGATAGATGTAATGAGTATTATATCTGCCGTTGACGAGTCGGTTAATGCCATGCAGTGTGAAGGACGTGGTGACTGCCAAGGTGGTACAATGTGCCTAACCCATGATTTATGGTGTGCACTGTCCAATCATATTGAGCAGTACTTGAAAAATATAACATTGGCGCAATTATTAGATATGGAAAATGTGCAATCAGTATCAGAGCGTCAGCAAAACTCTACTAAAGAGATTTCCATAAAAGACATTAATACTATTACCCTATCGACCAGCGAGGCAAACCCAGCATGAGCCAACATAACAACCTTATATACTTAGATTATGCCGCCACCACGCCAGTTGCTAAATCAGTAGCCGCTAAAATGAGCGAATATCTGACTGTAGACGGCATCTTTGGTAACCCAGCCTCGCGCTCACATGGCTATGGCTGGCAAGCAGAAGAAGCAGTCGAAACTGCTCGTCAGCAAGTTGCTGATGTTATCAATGCTGATCCGCGCGAAATCGTCTTTACTTCAGGTGCGACAGAATCTGACAACCTAGCGATTAAAGGTGCTGCGCATTTTTATCAGTCTCGTGGTAAGCATATTATCACCAGCAAAATCGAGCATAAAGCCGTATTGGACACTTGTCGCGAACTTGAGCAAGAAGGTTTTGAGATTACTTATCTTGAGCCACAACCAAGTACTGGTCTTATTTTGCCAGAGCAAGTTAAAGAAGCGCTACGCGATGACACGATTTTAGTATCATTGATGATGGTAAACAACGAGCTTGGTACAGTTACTGATGTAGCTACTATTGGTGAAATAACCCGTGAAGCTGGTGTTATCTTCCATGTCGATGGCGCACAGTCTGTTGGTAAAGTTCTTATTAACATTCAAGAGATGAAAATCGACTTGATGAGTTTTTCAGGCCATAAAGCATACGGTCCTAAAGGTATCGGTGCCTTGTTCGTCAGTCGTAAGCCACGTGTTCGCCTAAAAGCAGAGCAACATGGCGGTGGTCATGAGCGCGGTATGCGTTCAGGTACACTACCGACGCATCAAATTGTTGGCCTTGGTGCTGCATTTGCCTTAGCCAATGAGCGTTATGAAGAAGATAATGCTCATGCAGCAAAATTGCGTCAGAAACTATGGGACGGTCTACAAGATATCGAAGAGATTTACCTAAATGGTGATCTTGAGCACAGTGTGCCTAATATTGTAAACATCAGCTTTAACTTTGTTGAAGGTGAATCACTCATGATGTCGCTAAAAGACTTAGCCGTCTCATCAGGTTCAGCCTGTACTTCAGCGACACTTGAGCCATCTTACGTATTACGTGCTATCGGTCGCCCAGACGAATTAGCACATAGCTCGATTCGCTTTAGCTTTGGTCGTTATACGACTGAAGAAGATATCGATACTGTTATCAAGCAAATGCATGAAGCGGTTGACAAATTACGTGCCCTATCACCACTTTGGGATATGTATCAAGAAGGTGTTGATTTAGATTCAGTCGAATGGGCTGAGCACTAAAACCAAAAAACGATATGGTTATAGACCATAGCCATTAAACGATTGATCAGACAATTATAAATATAGTTTTTATTAACTAAATGTTTGACCCCAATTATCGATGAGTAGTTAGACATTTAAAGTCAGTAATTGACTACTCATCATCTAACTAGGAGAAAACCCCATGGCCTATAGTGACCAAGTTATTGATCATTACGAAAATCCACGCAACGTCGGCAATCTTGATAAAAATGCCAAAAACGTTGGAACTGGTATGGTTGGTGCCCCAGCTTGTGGCGATGTAATGCGTCTACAAATCCAAGTTGATGATAATGGTATCATTGAAGATGCACGCTTTAAAACTTATGGCTGTGGTTCAGCGATTGCTTCAAGCTCACTTGTTACTGAGTGGCTTAAAGGCAAAAGTCTAGACCAAGCTGGCGAAATCAAAAACAACCATATCGCTGAAGAGCTTGCATTACCACCAGTAAAAGTGCATTGCTCTGTACTTGCAGAAGATGCTATTAAAGCTGCTATCAGTGACTATAAAGGTAAACATGGCGCTGCAGCAGTGACAGAAGAAGCGACTAGCTAAGCCTATTAGCGTGAGTATTGTATTTTTAAGTACACTATCTTAATAGTCATACTTTAGTAGCAGTACATTGAACAGCTACTAATGCTAAAGAGGTGACAATAACGCTTATGTAATTGTCACCTTTTATTTTCTAGCAGTTATTAACCAGAAGTTATTAAAATGTTATTTCGGCAATCTTGCTATCCTAGTTGCCCATTTATACAGAATTTTATTTATATTCATTATTGATAGTTTCTTATTAAACAGTTTTTTATTAAATTAATATCTTTATTATTGATAGTCAATGGGAGTTGGCATGATTGAAATGACAGAACGCGCCGCTCAGCATGTTCGAGATTTTTTGGACAATCGCGGTAAAGGCGAAGGTATTCGAGTTGGTATCCGTACAGCGGGTTGCTCAGGATTAGCTTACGTTTTAGAGTTTGTAGATACGCCTGATGAAAATGACACGCGCTATGAAAGTCGTGACGTCAGTATCTTTATTGATCCTAAAAGTTTGGTGTATTTAGATGGCTTGTTGATGGATTACGAAAAAGAAGGTTTAAACGAAGGCTTTAAGTTTACTAACCCGAATCAGAAAGGTGAATGTGGTTGCGGTGAATCCTTTACAGTCTAAGGTCTCAACGCTTGTGAGTTTAATAGTAGACAGTAGTGAGCGATTAACTCAGTATTACGAACCAATCCGTAAAAAAGTCCTCAACTAGACAAAGTTTTGAAAAAACAAATAAAAATGCAAGGCGTATGATATGACAGACATTACAGCAGAAGCACAGTTTAATAACTTCTTTGCTCTATTTGAGCAGCCTGTACAATTTGAAGTCAATCAAGACAGTCTCGATCAGCGTCTACGTCTGCTACAAAAACGTTATCACCCTGATAATGTCGCAAAAAACTTGTCAGATACGGCACAAGCGCAACAGCAGTCTGAGCAAGCTTCAGCGTTGATTAATCAAGCTTATCAAACGCTAAGTACGCCTGATAGTCGTGCTAGCTATTTGTTAGATATGGCAGATCAAGCACAAAATCTAGAGCATTCAATCGCAGACTTAGACTTCTTAGAAGATGCTATGCAGATGCGTATTGATTTAGATGAAGCGATTGAAGATAAAGATCTTGCGACCCTACAGCAACTACATCCGCAGATTACGCAGCGTCTCGCTAAACAGTCTGAGCGTTTTAGCACTGCATACCAAAGTCAAGACTGGCAAACGGCGATCGATGCGACGCAAAAGCTGAAGTTCTTAGTAAAGCTAAATGCTGACGTTACTACTGGTCTTGATGAAGTAGTAACTGCTGAACATTCAGATGACGATGATTTATACGTTTAAATAGCCGATTTATAAGCTTTATGACTTATTTTATTTATAAGTGCTTTTAACATATGAACCTCATTTAAAAGCAGTATTCCAAAATGATAGTTAAAATAGTACCAACGATACCGTATAATCTCTTATTTTAAGCACTCTTAACCGCCACCCTCCTCTAATTTGAAAGCGGGATTGCAGCGGTTAAACTATAATAGTGTATATTTTTTTATTTGCTCCATTTCACTTATTCATTTTATCTCTGAGTTATCTTATGTCTTTATTGCAAATTGCCGAACCCAATCAAAGCGCCCAACCTCACCAGCATCGTTTTGGTCTGGGAATCGATCTTGGTACCACGCGCTCATTGGTCGCTGTGGTACGCTCAGGCAAGGCGCAAGTCTTAGAAGCAGGCGCAGCTAATGACACTTTACTACCTTCTGTCGTCTACTATCCAAGCACAGGCAACCCATTAGTCGGCTATGATGCCCTAGCACACTTAGCGGATGATCCAAAAAATACAATCGTCTCGGCTAAGCGCTTTATGGGTCGTAGCCAAGCTGATATCAAATTCTCCCACCCTTATGAATTGAGTGGCAATAAAGACGATATGCCTGCATTCGTTACTGCTCAGGGTGAAGTATCTCCTGTGGAAGTGTCAGCGCGGATATTGGCAACGCTTGAGCAACGCGCCACCACTGCATTACCTGCAGACAGTATTGAAGGTGCGGTAATTACCGTTCCTGCTTACTTTGATGAAGCTCAGCGTCAAGCGACTAAAGATGCGGCGCAAGCGGCTGGTATCAATGTACTGCGTCTATTAAATGAGCCGACCGCGGCTGCAGTCGCCTATGGTCTCGATCAGCCTACGCAAGATGGTGATAAAGAGAGCTATTATTTAATTTACGATCTGGGTGGTGGTACTTTTGATGTTTCTATCTTAAAGCTAAATGATGGCGTCTTCGAAGTATTGGCAACTGGTGGTAATAGTGCATTAGGTGGTGATGATATTGACCGTCTAATGACTAATTGGCTTATCAAGCAGTTAAACATCGATCCTAAAGATGTGAGTCGTCATGATAAGTCGATACTGGCACAACAAGCCAAAGCTTATAAACAAGCACTAACTGATGCTGAACAAGTCGATATCGACATTACTGTTAATGAGCAGTCTTATAAAGGCGTGTTACGCCGTGAAGACTTGCTGGCTATTGCAGAGCCCGTTAGCCGCCGCACGATAAGTGTCTGTGAACAAGTACTGCGTGATGCCAAGCTATCTACTTCGGACTTAGATGAAGTTATCTTAGTCGGTGGCTCTACCCGTATGCCTGCTGTACAGCAAGTAGTGACTGAGTTTTTTGCTAAAGAGCCGCTTTGCCGTCTAAACCCAGATGAAGTGGTGGCTTTAGGTGCTGCCCAAACCGCACATCAATTGGTCAACGGTGATAGTGACAATAACTTATTACTGTTAGACGTAACGCCGTTATCGCTCGGTCTTGAGACCATGGGTGGTCTGGTTGAGGTACTGATTCCACGCAATACGCCTATTCCTGTCAAAAAACGCCAAGTGTTTACCACCTATCAAGATGGTCAAACAGGCATGGTGATTCATGTGGTACAGGGCGAGCGCGAAACAGTTGATAACTGTCGTTCACTAGGACGCTTTGAGCTATACGGTATTCCACCAATGAAAGCTGGATTTGCACGTATTGAGGTAACCTTTAGTATTGATGCCAACGGACAGCTAACAGTCAGTGCTCAAGAAACCACTACCAAGACAGAAAGTAAGATTGAGATTGTACCTTCTTATGGACTATCAGATGAGCAAAAAGAGCAGCTACTAGTGGCAGGATTTAAATACGCGGAAGCAGATAAAAATGCGCGCTCTTTAATTGAGACCAAAGTAGAAGCTGAGCGTGAAGTGCTTGCTTTACAATCTGCGCTCAAAGAATTCGCAGCCCTACTGACAACTGATGAACAGCAATCATTAGCTGAGCAAATACAAGCACTACAAACAACACTTAGTACAGATGACTTGCCACTTATTGAGGCACAGCAAGCAAAGCTCAAGCCACATAGTGATTCCTTTGCTGCTCGTATTATGAATCAAAGCGTTAAAGCCAGCATGGCAGGTACTAGTGCCAAAGATTGGTAGTAGATACGTTTAATAATACATACGCCTGAAAATATAGATTAGCGACTGTACTAAGCTGACCTCTTATATCTTTCATTTTTTTAATTGATTAGCATTGGAAAGACAATTTATGCCAAAGATTACCGTACTACCGCATCATGAAATTTGCCCTGAAGGCACTGAAGTCGAATTAGAAGCTGGCAGCAATTTATGCAAAGCGCTATTGGAAAAAGGCATTAAGATTGAGCATGCTTGTGAGATGTCAAAAGCCTGCACCACCTGTCATGTGGTAGTCCGTAAAGGCTTTACCAGCTTAGATGAGATGGATGATATCGAAGCCGATTTACTTGATCGTGCTTGGGGATTAGAGCCTGACTCACGCCTATCTTGTCAGGTTATGCTTGAAGATGAAGACTTAACCATTGAGATACCTAAATATACGCTCAACCATGCAAAAGAAAATCATTAAGCGCTACGCTATCAGCAAGTACTATTTTCTGCAATAAAAAGCCAGCTATTACACTGTAATAGCTGGCTTTTTATTTGTTTTAGATTCAAATTCCCTTTACTTATAAGGTTTTTAAATTAATGTTTACTACTCTATTTACCCTTTCCCTCTTTATCAGGAGTCATTATCTTTTCTTCTTTTTCGATACGTTCAAGGGCAAAATTTAATTTGTTTTTAATCTCTTTGTAGTCGTAATTTTGCATATCTTTGAAGTTTAGATGTAAGTTAAAACCTGGTAGCGTATGGTCTACCCACTTAGATAAGCGGCCTTTATTAGCATCAGGGTCTAAAACCTGCCACGCATTGATGCTACTATCGAAACCTTTTAGTTGATAAGTGCCAGCGTATTCGCATTCATAATCATGGCAAACATAATCATAAGTTCTTTGACTAATAAGAATATCTCCCTTTCCTGCTATCGACTCAAGACGAGATGCAAGGTTAGCCTCTTTACCAATAATGGTATAACTCATGCGATTATTACTACCAAAATTCCCCACATGACAGTAACCAGTAGTAATACCAATACGCACATATAGACCTTCAAAGCCCATCAAGCGCCATTCCTGTCGCAAACTACGCATTTCACGGCGCATATCAATTGCCATAGCCACGCAGTCCAATGCATCTTGCCGTGTCCCTCGACTATTAGGCTCACCAAAGAAACATACCATGCCATCACCAACAAACTTATCCAGCATCGCACCGTGTCTGTTAGCAATGATAGTCATACATTTCATATAAGTATTTAAAATATCAGCTAAGTTGTCAGAGCTTAAGCTATCAGACAGCTCAGTAAACCCAGCAATGTCCGAAAACATAATAGTCAGCTTGGCGCGTTTGTTGTTCACATGTACGACACTATCTGATTTTACAATCGGTTGCCAAACTTGTGGAGGTATAAAACGGGTCAATTTACTGATGACTGATACCATCGTATTCAGTCGCCCTTTCGCTTGCTTTGCAGTTTTTTTATGATTTAAGTATTTATGATATACGTTCCAGAATTGCCAGAATATAGTAACAATGCTAGCTAGCAATATGGTCGGTGATAATAAACCTTCATTGCAATCCATCACCTCACGACTTAAAGTAATACTGACGTAATAGAACATCATGGCCGTAATGGCAGATATCATAATCAGTTTAAGTCGATTCTCAGGATCACTTAAGATAATTCGAATGCCAATCAATAGAGCAAGACTGAGCGATAATACTATGCAGAACTGCATACTTCCAATGACTGTTGATAATAGCACTACGACAATATTAGAAGTCCAAAAGCTTGGCTGATGCTGATAGTTATAGATTAGAATCATCAGACTTGGCAGGCATACGATAGCTAATAGCGCCATCGAGGTAGAATCAAATTCAAAATGTACAGCGACAAGTACGACAGTGAGTAGCAAGACCAATATTTCTGGATAGTCAAAACGAGAGACTTCGTTATTCTCTGATGAAGTCGGTGATTTTAATCTAACAGAAAAAGACATACTTGATGTTCACTTAGGTTAAAGGAAGTGAAAAACATGAGCAATTTAGACTCAGAATTCATTTTTAGTTAGTAAAATAATAGGAGATATAATTACATATATTATAAGGATATAACCCAATATAATATATGTAATTAATAACTAAAAAGACACTATCTATCTTCAATTGCTCTACAATTTTAGCAATATCGATAAATAGTGTCTAAAATATAACAACGTACAATAGAAATCATATAATAACGTATAACAGAAATGAATGGCAAAAGGTAAGTAGCATGAAACTGAACCATCTAATAACCAAAATATTCAACCGTTAAGTATCAATTACATTTGCCAATCGAACGGCATCTGATGATGTCCTCGCAATGCAATCATTAAAGTCTGTTGCATTTGAGCCAATACTTCTTTTGTGTACGGTATTGCAGGCACACCCCATACTGGATTTGGCCACTGCATATCGTTTTGGTAGCGTACTATGTGATGAAAATGCAACTGTGGTACTTGGTTGCCAAGTGCCGCGACATTCATCTTATCGGCTTGGAACGTTTTAGCAAGTTGGCTTGATAACCAACTTGATTCACGTAAAAACTGCGTTTGATCCGACTCAGATAATTCATACAATTCTTTGATACCTGACACACGAGGCACCAAAATCAGCCAAGGAAACTGACAGTCATTAATCAAACGACATGTCGATAGTGGAAAATCACCCACTAAAAAACTATCGGCAGCAAGCTTAGGATGTAGTTGGAACATAATGACGGCTTCTCTTGTTATAAAACATCAATGAAATAAGTTAATAAATATAATGGCGCTATTTTATCAGTTATCTACTGGATAAAATAGCGCCATTACCTATTCCCTTTATACGACTTATCTAGTATCCAATTGTCGTCAAATTAATCTATGCAGGTTCGGCTACCATATGCTCGCTAAAATAGCGTAACAGCTCTTGGATAACCGTTACTCGCTGTTGCGGTGTTTCAAGTTTATCCGCATCACTATAACGAATACCTGACGCGCCATTCATGCGATAACGCTGACCATCAGATTGAATCAGTTTAATGATTGCTAACGCATCAACAGGGGTATCTGGTGCAAACTCCAGCGTCATACTATTACTATTGGCATCAATTTTATTAATCTTCAATGGCTCTGCCTGTAAGCGCAGACCATGAATAGCGAATAGATGCTTGGTTTGGTCTGGTAGTATACCAAAGCGATCAATCATTTCAGTGCGAATATCAATCAGGATTTCTTTATCATCGGCATTACTGATCCGTTTATAAAACAACAAGCGCTGATGCACATCGTGTAGATACTCTTCAGGTATCAAAGCTGAGCTATGCAAATTAATCTCGCTAGTCAGCGATAACGGTGTATTTAAATCCGGCTCTTTACCCGCTTTGATAGCTTTAGTAGCACGCTCTAACATATCCATATATAAGCTAAATCCAATAGCCTGCATATTGCCACTTTGCTGTTTACCCAATATCTCACCTGCACCGCGAATCTCTAAATCCTCACTTGCCAGCATAAAGCCTGCACCCAGCGTATTAGCACGTTCGATAGCATGTAATCGGCGCTTAGCATCGCCTTTGAGACCTTTAATTGACGGTACTAGTAGATAACAATACGCTTGATGATGACTACGACCGACACGGCCACGCAACTGATGCAGCTGAGCCAAACCAAATTTATCAGCACGCTCAATAATAATGGTGTTGGCATTAGGTACATCGATACCGGTTTCGATAATAGTCGTACAGATTAAAACATTGAATTTTTTATGGTAATACTGCTGCATAATTTGTTCAAGTTGACGTTCTTGCATCTGTCCATGAGCCACACCTACTCGCGCTTCTGGTACCAGCTCACGTATAGTCTCTGCCATACGCTCAATACTAGCAACATCATTATGCAATAAATATACCTGCCCGCCGCGTAGCAACTCACGCAAAATAGCCTCTTTCATTAAAGCTTCTGTCTTTTGCATCACAAAGGTTTTAATGGCCAAACGACGTGCAGGTGGGGTGGCAATAATCGACATATCACGCATTCCAGAGAGCGCCATGTTGAGCGTTCTAGGTATCGGTGTTGCTGTCATAGACATACTGTCTACATCGGTCTGGATAGCCTTGATACGCTCCTTATGACGCACGCCAAAGCGATGCTCTTCATCGACTATCATTAATCCTAAATTAGTAAACTTAACATCAGGCTGTAGCAGCTTATGCGTACCTATCACAATATCAACTTTACCAGCAGCTAAATCCGCCAGTACTGTATCTTGATGTTTTTTACCACCAAAACGCGATAAGGTTTCGACACGTACTGGCCAATCAGCGAAGCGGTCGCGGAAGTTGTCTTCGTGTTGTCCCGCTAGCAAAGTAGTCGGTACCAATACCGCAACTTGGTAACCAGCACTGACCGCAATGAAGGCCGCACGCATGGCAACTTCTGTTTTACCAAAGCCTACATCACCGCAAATGAGTCGATCCATCGGCTGGTTTTGCTTCATATCTTCCATGACAGCATGGATGGCATTAGCCTGATCTGGCGTTTCTTCAAAGGCAAATTGACTAGCGAACAGCTCATACTGCGAGATGTCTATTTTGAAATGAATACCGACTTTAGCTTCTCGTCTTGCCTGCATATTGAGCAATTCAGCAGCAACATCATGTATTTGTTGTAATGCTTTTTGCTTAGCTTTATCCCATTTACCACTACCAATCTTGTGCAAAGGCGCAAGCGCAGGATCACCGCCACTATAGCGACTAATCATTTGTAAATTAGCGACAGGCACATAAATACTGGCATCATCGGCGTATTTCAGATGAATAAACTCTTGCTCACCCTCACCCACATCTAGAATAATTAAACCGTTATAACGACCAATACCATGTTCGATATGAACAATTGGACTGCCTTGAGTCATCTCAGTGACACTTTTAACCAGAAACTCTTCTGATACGCCACTTTGCCGACGACGACGCGTTTGCAGTACTTGCCTACCAAACAGCTGAGTCTCACTAATCAGTACCAAACGTTCGGGAACGTAGACTCCACGTTCGATCGGTGCCACTGTCAGACCAACATATGGTTTATTACTCGAATTGGCTGCGCTTGTCCTATCTGCTGCTAAAAATTCTTTAAAGCTATCATAGGCTTTGACATCAATTTTACCTTTAAACAGCTCTATGAGAATCTCGCGGCGACCTGCAGTTTCGGCAACGATTAATACTGGTGTAGCCGTTTCTGCCTGCAGATGTAAAAAATCCAATAGTTCAGCTAAAGGTTCTGCCTTTTGATGGTTTACTGATAGCTGCGGCGGTACTTGAGCGCTAAGTGTCACCAAGCCTTGCTTATTTTGCATCGGAGCAGACGCAGATGTTGGCGCTGCTTGCGCATCATCGATAGCGGCCACATCTGTCATAGATGCAAGTTCTTCTCGCGCGCTCAATATTACCCGTGGATACTGGTTTAGATGCTCATTGAGAGTACTAGATAGTAAATATAATAGCTCAGGTGCCACGATAGGCTTGTCAATATCATGACGGCGCTCCTCATAGCGGCGCTGGATTTGCGACCAGTAATCCGCTTGGCGCTCATTGATTAGCTCATCTGTGATGAATAAAGCATCCTCAGGTAAATAAATGAATAAACTACTTTCTTGCTGCCAATCTTTTAGATCAAAAAATAATGGCTGGTAATATTCAAGTCCACTACTTGCAATCCCTGCCATTACATCTTTGTGCAGCTCAAATTTACGGCTACTAGCATTTGGAAACATCTCAGCAAAGTTCATGCGAAAAGTTTCTTTCCCCTCTTCTAAAGGAAACTCTTTTGCTGGTAGGATTTGAAACTTCTGAATAGGTTTAGAGATATCTGGCAGTTTATGCAAAAGCGATAGCGACTCTTGACCCATACTACTGTCATTACCTGACATCATTGCTTTTAGATCATCATTAGTCAGTGTGCGCTGAGTCTGTGGATGAAAAAAACGAATCGTCTCAATCTCATCGTCAAATAAATCTAAACGCAGTGGAAACGGCTGCCCCATCGCAAAGATATCAATAATGCTACCACGTACCGCAAATTCTCCGGGTTCGAATACATTTTCAACCGCGCGGTAACCAGCCTTCGCTAGTAGCTCACGTTGGGTATTAATATCAAATTGATCACCAATGCTTAAATCAAAGTGTTGTCCAATCAGCCAACTGGGCGGTGCAACACGATGCATCAAAGCCTGTACCGATATAAGTAGCACACCTGACGTTGGCATATCCGTCAACAGATTAATCCGCTCGCTAACGATATCCTGATGCGGAGACAGCTCATCATAAGTCAAGGTCTCCCAATCTGGAAACACGTAAGCATCCACACCGCAAAAAGCCAGTTCAGTTTCTATTTGATTGAGCTGATTTTGATCCCGAGCCACAACGACTTTTAGACGATCTGCCATCTCCCATATGGGTGTTTTAACCAAACTGGCCAGCCATAGACTACCGACTGCACCATGAACAGGTGCCAGCCAGCGTCGCTGCGAGTTTTGGATAGGAAATAGCTGATCATTAATGGGAGCAAAAGCGTCGGTTAAAGCAGTGATAGACATAGCAGGTAGGATCAAGTTAAGAGTCTGGGGGTTATTATACGAATATTTTCGCAATTGACCAAAATTAATGCCGTAACGGTTTGTCACTCAGAGTGGAGTAAAAACGGGATCACTCATAGTTAACCTTTAATTTCAGAAATAATATTCTTAAATGAGAAAATCCCAGCTTAGGAGCTGAGATTTTAAGTTGCTTCTTAGGCTCTGGTTTTGACTGTTATTAATTGGCACTTACTTACTTTGTATATATCAATGATAAGAGCCTAAGACACAAAGTGACTGAAAAAGTGACTGAAAAAGTCACTTAAGATGTAATAACTCTTTATCACAGCAGTGATTTATTACTAGCAATAATGCCATTATTATCTGCATAAACAAACATGCCAGAATTTAAAGTCAAGTCACCAAAGCTAATTTCAATATCCGTCTGGCCTTCATCGCGGCGGGTAGATTTACGCGGGATGCAACCTAGCGCCATGACGCCTATCTCCATCTGCGCCATATCATCTACATCACGAACACAGCCATAGACCACTACACCTGCCCAGCCATTATCTATCGCTGACTGTGCAATCATATCTCCAAGCAAAGCACAACGCATAGAACCACCACCATCGACGACTAATACTTTGCCTTCACCATTCTTATCTTTGCCATCACTATTCAATAATGCTTTTACACGGCTGTTATCTTCAAAGCATTTAACAGTCACAATCTCACCGCAGAATTTATCTTTTGCTCCAAAGCTATAAAAAGACTTACCTTCAATATTTGGCAAGCATACTTGCGACTCTGGATTGGCATCCAACAGATCACAGGTTACAAAGTTCTCTTTATTCATTGTTGTTGATTCTGACATAGTTATACACTCCTTGTTGATGACTATCAGTTGTTTTACGATTCACTTTTTTACACGGGTCATCGCCAGCATTTGTTTATTTTCGATGATATCAGTAGCACTAGGCTTTGACTCAGAACGATATTCACTATACTTACGACGTTCATATACATCATGAGCGCTCATTGCCATAGCAATTGCCACGCGCTTGGCTGAAATAGGATGCAACGGTAACGACTCAGAAACTAAAGGTGAGATAATTTGAAAGGCTTTTTGGCTAATGCTCTCAAGTGGACGACCTTTATGCTTACCCAATAATAATGAAGGGCGGAAGATAGCTAATTGCTCAAAGCCTAACGCCATAATCGACTGTTCAGTTTCAGCTTTTACTCGATTATATAAAAATCGACTATCAATATCTGCATTCATGGACGATAACAAAAAGAAGTTCTTAACCCCTTTGTCATGGCATAGTTTGGCAAAATTCACATTGTAGTCATGATCTACTTTTCTAAATGCCTCATCACTACCTGCCTGCTTTTTAGTTGTACCAAGGCAGCTAAATGCATCCGTCGTTCGATCTGCACCAACACTTGCAAAAATTTCGGCTAAGTTATCAAAGTCACTAACTTGATAAAACCTCATGCTAGCGTTGATATACCGTGGCGGACGCCTTGCAATCACTATTAAAGTATCATAGAGCTCGCTAAGCTGTTTGACAAGATGCTGACCTACCAAACCTGTCGCGCCAATTAAAATTGCTTTTTGCTGCATATCCTATCCATTTTTTCATAATCGTAAAGTGTTATAAAAACTATTTATAATCGTCAAGTCGTATCATCTTGATATCATAGCGCAGTATCATAACTAAGTTACCCTATAACTGTCGCTACTATCCATGATTTATTGTAAGAGTTTTTATCAAACGCTTGAATATTAGCCGTTTATTTATTCATATTTCACCTTATAGAAGGTTTAGTATGGCAATACATACAACTTCTTTACGCTTTGATGGTCAAATATATTGTTCTAAGCGCAATAATTTGCTAAGATGTCCGGCTTTACACGTCATAGCTATTTAATTATTCCAAATGGCTTTGACGCTTGCGATGGCTTATATTTGGCATCGACATCATGTTTGGCGAGACGGCTGCTCGTCACCGATGATTGTTAAACCCATTATTGCAATCAACATTCATATTTTTATCTGTCTTTCATAAAGGAGATACGCGTGGCTAATACTGCACAAGCTCGTAAACGCGCCCGTCAAAACACTAAACGTCGCCAGAATTCAGCGTCACAACGCTCTATGGTTCGTACTTATTTAAAGCGTGTTGATGCGGCAATCGAATCTAAAGATTATGACGCAGCTACCGAAGCTTACAAAAAAGCGGTACCTGTTCTTGATCGTATGGCTGACAAAGGCATTATTCATAAGAATAAATCTGCCCGTCGTAAGAGCCGTCTAAACAAAGCTATCAAAGCTCTCCAAGCTTAAGATCAGCTGCGTTAATAACCGGTTATCAAAAAAACCTTGTCCTAGTGGCAAGGTTTTTTTATGTCTATTCAAAATGTAATAGTTAAAACAGTAACCCAAATATTCATGCTGGTCATTATGTCCACTTTACCTCTGGTGGTAATAATAGTTTGCTAGGGTGAAAACCAGCAGCGCGGTAGCTATCCAACAACGTGTTGATCGGACGTACATAAATCTCACCACGCCATACAAAATAAGCATTAGCCTGCTCGAATGGCTTATCATCAAACCATAAAAATACGCCTTCCATCATTTTTGGCCAATCATTCCAATCAATCTCACTCACATCAAACATTACCGCTAAGAAAGCAGACAGCAACGTATCATGGCTAACAGCTAGCATTAAATGTCCATGCTGTGGCTGGTTTTGATAAAAAAGCGATAAGATATCGAGACCACCTTGATAGGCATTTTTGGTGCCTTCGAGATTCCCTTGCAAGAAGCGATTGATAAAATTGAGTACACCAATCTCTTTAAATACTGCATTAGCAATATCAGGCTCAGTCACTAGACTACCTGGCTCAACCAATAGCGACTGATGGGCTATATCACGCTGTAACCCAGCCCCTTCTTGCATTAGCTGCGCTGTATCAATACAACGCCCGATTGGGCTTGAGATACTATCTACGTCGAGAGAATATGGCAGATGACCTGCTAGCCAACGCCCCCAAGACTTCGCTAATATTCGGCCTTTAGGAGTCAATGGTAGCTGATAGCTGGCAAACCCATTACCATCAGAGCGCTCGCGTAGTGAGTGTCTGGTAAACAAAATCAGGCGTTTATCAGTAGGCAACAAGCTGACTGAGGATATCATGCTATCAGGCAGATGCGCGGGTGCAGGCGCGCTCATCTTAAGAGGCTTTGTCGTCTCAGACTGCTCGGAATTTGGGGTATCAGGGAGTTTACTCATGGTAGCTAGCGTAGCAGATTTTTGAACGGTAGTGAACGAAATAACAGCTGACTAGCAATAAAAAACATAGCTAACAATCATCAAAACAATCAAGCTTTAAAAGGATTAATGTTCATACTCATGGATACTACAATGAACCAATAACATAATCTAAAGTACTTTAACCGATATCGATTACCTTATCCCACGCAAACTCAATCTCGGTGCTACTGACTTCATTCGGATAAGCACGCGGATTGACAATCACACGCGTATTGCCAATACGATAATCGAACGCTTCATGAGTATGTCCATGAACCCATAAGGTTGGCGCCCAAGATTCATGCATCCAAGCAGAAAAATCACTGACAAATGCAGCATTGCTCGGCAACGTGGCATACTTCTCAGAAACTGATAATGGGCTGATACTGTGATGACTCATAACAACAGTTTTTTTACCTAGCTGCTGTGCAGTTATTAGTGCTTGCTTTAACCACTGACGCTGCTTTTCATGCAGCTGCATCGATACCTCAGGTGAGAATAGCTCGCTACCTGCATATATCTGCTTATAATCACGCATAAAACGTTTAGCAACCACCATTGTATCTTCGTTGGCCTGATACTGATAATCCGTCCATAGCGTACACCCTAATATACGTATATCACCGATATCGATATGCTGGCATTGAAGTACTCGTACGCCTTGACCTGACGTTTCGCTATAGTTGTCCCACATAGCGAGCTTTTTATCGAAATGTAGCACATCTTCATTAAAGTACTCATGGTTGCCCGCAATAGTGATTAAAGGCACTTGTAGACGCGTAGCTTGCTCTTGTAACCATGGCATACCACTATCGCTATTGGCAGTGTCGCCCGCCACTAGCACTATGTCTGCATCAGTTTTAGGAATGTGCCCGATAGGGTGTGACTGACGAGCATAACTATCAATGTGTAAGTCACTCAATATCTGTAATTTCATATTATCCAATACTATCCAATAGTTTCAATTCTAAAAATCCAAGAAAACACGCGTAAGCACTATATCTAGCAGACCAAGCGAGTTTGACACAGCTAATTATATCTTTAGAATTGGTATAAGCATAAATCAAGGTAGTGTAGCACTTTTCCATCTACCAGCAAAAAGTAAAAAAGACAGCTTTTCAGCTGTCCTTTTTATTATTTCTTAAAAGTAAATAAAGTATTTATACAGTAATAAAAACCTTAAATACCTTTTATTATCGCTTGTAGTTTAGCAGCAGGATCTGGCGCTTGAGTGATTGAACGACCAATAACCAGATAATCTGATCCATCGCTTAGAGCTTGTTTCGGAGTACAAATACGCTGCTGATCGTCTGCGCTATCTTCAGGCAACCGAATACCTGGAGTAACCAATTTAAAGTCAGTGCCACACAGGGTTTTTAGAGCTTTTGCTTCCTGTGCTGAACAAACTACTCCGTCAAGACCAGCTTGCTGAGTAAGTTTTGCTAATCGACTCACTTGATCATCTAAATCATCAGCGATACCAACCTGTACTAGGTTGTCTTTGCTCATAGAAGTGAGCACCGTTACCGCAATCAGCAACGTTTTATAATTACCTGCTAACAGACGTTCCTTTGCTAAAGACATCGCTTCTAAACCTGCACTTGCATGGACATTAACCATCCATACACCAAGCTCAGCTGCTGCTAACACAGCTTGTGCGGTAGTATTAGGAATATCATGGAACTTAAGATCTAAAAACACTTCAAACTGGCGTTGATGTAAAGCTTCTACAATCGAAGGACCGCAACGCGTAAACAACTCTTTACCTACCTTTAACCGACATAACGTTGGATCTAGTTTATCGGCCAACGCTAACGCTGCATCTACAGTCATATTATCCAAAGCAACAATGACTGGAGAAGTTATCACATTGTTATTCATAATTGTGCCATTTTATATCGGAGTTATTAAAGCATCATATTTTTATACAAATCAATATCAGATTACTCATCAATCGAGTTAATCTCGCTTACGTTTAGTAAGCATAGTTTCATCATCAAGGGTATTAGTTACTTCGTCTTGTACTTGGCCTGTATTTGCTCCATAGACAGCTTCTTCTACCGTTGGAGCATTTGCTTGACGATCGATAACAACATTAGCCTGTGTCACTTGTTCTTGCAAATTAGCATTCAACTTTTGCAAACGTGAGATTTCCCATTTATTTTGTAATACACGGAAAATCAATAGCGCCAATAACATGCCAATTACGATACCCAGTATTAAGCAAAGTATCAGCAGTAATCCCAAATTCATCGTAGGTGCTTGCGAAAATAGTAGATTTACCCCGATTTCAGTATTATTTGCTAATACCAAACCAAGCGCATAAGCAAAGCTTAAAAATAGTAGGACAAACAATAAAAAGCGCATGATACATATACCTCAATAGTAGATAGAAATATCTGCTCAATAACAGCAAATAATATTATGGTAAATAATAGAGATAATAATTGCTTATGATAAATCATAAACAACTATCATTTTATACCTATTCTGTTAATTACCACCCTGTATTGACTATGATGCTACTTTATCGTTGACTGCTTCACGTAGTGCTTTACCAGGCTTAAAATGTGGAATAGCTTTAGCAGGTACAGGTACACTTTCACCTGTCTTTGGATTGCGTCCCATACGAGCTCTTCTATGGTGCAAACAGAAACTACCAAAACCACGAACCTCAACACGGCCATCATTCGCCAAAGTATCTACCATTAGGTTTAGTATTTCTCGTACTGCATCATCAACGACCATTTCAGTCATGGTGTCACAGCTCACACTCAAATTACTAATAAAGTCGGACTTATTAATCGCTTGTTGCATTGTTACACTTGCCTTATTAATTTATGGTCATCATCTTGATTACATGAGTAAAGTATTAGATATTTGCTAACTAAGGTACTAGCTACCATTGGATTCGCAACTTAACGCTAATTGCGAAACATAATATCTAAACCAACTCCCTCATTTAAAAGTTACTAATATAATGTCAAAATCTGTTTCGAGTAGCGTACTTCAAAAAATTATAATATAGACAGTCATAGTTTAAATCTCTATGACATATTAGATTACGGGTAGTAGTTTACATTTCGTTACTCAGAGTTGCAAATAATAGCGGAATTTAATAGCAATGAAAATGAAATTATAACTATTTATAAGTAGTGATAAAAATTAAATAAAAAAAAGCGACCGAAGTCGCTTTCTTTTTATGCTACTAATATATCAAAAGCGTGCAGCTTACTGCATTTGCTCTTTAATCAAGTCACCAATAGTTTTTGGCTGTGCATCAGAACCTGGAGTAGCAGTAGTGCTCGTGCTACCAAGATCTTTAATCGCTTGACGCTCTTCAGCTTCGTCTTTCGCTTTGATAGACAAGTTGATGTTGCGTGTTTTGCGATCGACACTGATGATTTTCGCTTCAACATCATCACCAACAGTTAGATGCTTAGTAGCATCTTCAACGCGGTCACGTTGAATCTCAGAGGCACGTAGGTAAGCTTCAACTTCATCAGCAAGCTCGATAGTAGCGCCTTTAGCATCCACTTCTTTCACTTTACCATTAACGATAGCACCACGGTCATTGTTGACTAGGTATTCGTTGAATGGATCAGAGCTTAACTGCTTCACGCCTAGGCTGATACGGTTAGCTTCTGCATCTACTGACAATACCATTGCTTCAACGGTGTCGCCTTTATTGTAGTTACGGATAGCGTCTTCGCCAGTTTCGTTCCAAGAGATATCAGATAGATGAACAAGACCATCAATACCACCGTCTAGACCGATAAAGATACCGAAGTCAGTGATAGATTTAATCGTACCAGTGATTTTATCACCGCGCTCATGTTTCTTGTCAAACTCATCCCATGGATTAGCTAGAGTCTGTTTGATACCTAGGCTAATACGGCGACGTTCTTCATCGATATCAAGAATCATTACTTCAACTTCATCACCCACTTGAAC
The DNA here is from genome assembly GCF_040309845.1 of Psychrobacter sp. S1-30-MNA-CIBAN-0213. Lineage (NCBI taxonomy): Bacteria > Pseudomonadati > Pseudomonadota > Gammaproteobacteria > Moraxellales > Moraxellaceae > Psychrobacter > Psychrobacter sp. S1-30-MNA-CIBAN-0213. The sequence continues at coordinate 134,531 of NZ_JBEOPE010000005.1, forward strand.
GACTTTTGATGGATGGATGTTTTTGTTGGTATGATCCATTTCTGATACGTGTACTAGACCTTCAATACCTTCAGAAATCTCAGCGAAACAACCATAATCAGTCAAGTTAGTAACGCGTGCTTTAACCACACTACCTACTGGGTATGTGCCGCCAACGTTATCCCAAGGATCAGTACCAAGTTGTTTTAGACCTAGGCTTACGCGATTACGCTCACGGTCAAACTTCAATACTTTAACTTTTAGGTCTTGACCCACTTCAACAACTTCTGATGGGTGCTTAATACGGCGCCATGCCATATCAGTGATGTGCAATAGACCATCAATACCACCAAGGTCAACGAATGCACCGTAATCAGTAAGGTTCTTAACGATACCTTCGATTTCGATACCTTCTTCAAGCTTGTTCAATAGCTCTTCGCGCTCAGCTGAGTTTTCAGCTTCCATAACTGCACGACGACTTACCACAACGTTGTTACGTTTTTGGTCAAGTTTGATAACTTTGAATTCTAGCTCTTTACCTTCAAGATGCGTAGTGTCACGGATAGGACGTACGTCTACCAATGAACCGGGTAAAAATGCGCGTACTGAACCGATATCTACAGTGAAACCGCCTTTAACTTTACTTGAGATAATACCTTTTACGATCTCATCATTGTCAGAGATTTTTTCAAGGATATTCCAAGTTTCAACGCGTTTGGCTTTTTCGCGTGACAGTAAGGTTTGACCCATACCGTTATCAACTGCTTCAACCACGACATCAACGCTATCGCCAACTTCAACTTCAAGTTCGCCTTCTTCGCTTAAAAACTCTTCACGAGCGACAATACCTTCAGATTTCAGACCAGTATCAACAGTGATCCAGTCGTTATCGATGGCCACAACAGTACCGGTGATAACCGAGCCACGCTCGATATCCAGACCTGTTTCTTCGATGCTCGCTTCAAATAGTTCAGCAAATGATTCCATTATGTCTACCTTTGTATAGCCGTAGCCTGTCCAGCACAGTACGGATCAAATTTATGATTACATAAAACGAGAATACTGGTTTTATATCTTATACAATCATATAAAAAAACGTTTGTTGATAATAAGCGAATTATTTGGCGAACTCATTAGCAACAACTGTCTCACATTAAGATTTTTTATATCTACTATAGACGTATCTGTATTATTAAACGATGTCTACAAATAGAATTCTAAAATCTATAGATTTTTACTACTATGATTTTATACTAAAACCACACCTTATAGCAAAGTTTTTGGCACTTACTATGTTGTTTTTATTATCTATTAAAACAAATACCTTTATCCTGACAATGTTTTTTAACTTTCTCGTAAACCATATTAGCATCTAAGGATGAGCTATCGAGTAGCAATGCATCTTCTGCTGGTTTTGATGGTGCAGTTGCGCGGTTTTCATCACGATCATCACGGGCTTTAATCGTGGCTAAAATCGCTTCAAAATCTGCTGTTTGACCGGCGCTTGATAGCTGTGTGACACGGCGCTCGGCACGCGCTTCAGCACTGGCAGTCAGAAACACTTTTACATCAGCGTCTGGGAACACCACCGTACCCATATCGCGACCATCAGCAACCAACCCTGAACGAGTTGCCATATCTTGTTGCAATTTTAACAATGCTTGACGAACTTTCGGAAATATTGCTATCTGTGATGCATAGCCTCCAATGGTCTCGTTACGGACTTGTGCACCGACCGCCTCACCATTGACAAGAATATCGACACGCCCTGAATTATTATTAGGTACAAAAGCAATCTCTAAGCTTTGAGTCAACGCTAATACAGCCATCTCATCAATGGCTTCGCTTGCATCTGCACTAATCAATCCCGCCTCAAAAGCTTTCAGTCCTACAATACGGTATAAAGCACCTGAGTCTAACAACTGATAATTTAACGCTTGTGCTAATCGCCATGTTACTGTGCCTTTACCTGCGCCACTTGGCCCATCAATACAAATGACAGGATAGCTCAAAGGCTGCATTTGGCTACTGTTGTTAGCATTAGGTGTAGAGACAGTCATAACACTCACTTAATAATAGACGCTACTTATGTGATAGCAACCTAGGACAGTATTTACTTATTTATCAAACGATTGACAACAGATTAACTGGTTAGCCATCAAATAGGGCAATATTATAGCAAAGAAACCTCACTATCACCAAGACTCATATCTTGTTTATTATTAATATTGTGCTTGATTTTTTTCACTACTTGTCGACGCTCACGGAAAAAGCGCTTAAGCATCTGACTACTATGTGCTCGACATAAACCATTATGTACTTCAATATTATGATTATAAAAGGACTGTATTGGTAAATTCATTTGACTACCAACCATGCCAGCGCGTGGCTCGCTCGCTGCGTATATCAATCTATCAACACGTGCATGAATCAGCGCACCAATACACATCGTGCAAGGCTCTAAAGTCACATACAGTGTGGTCTGAAGTGGCAAACGATAATTTTTTAAACGCGTACAGGCATCTCTTAGTGCTACTATCTCAGCATGGGCAGTCGCATCATGACGACCAATTGGCTCATTAAATCCCTGCCCAATAATTCGCTGATTATGCACTAGAACTGCTCCTACTGGCACCTCTCCACGCTCAGCACCTTGCTTAGCAATTCTAAGAGCCTCCTGCATCCATTTAACGTCTTGGATTGACCAAAACGTACTGGTTGCGAGTTGGATATCAGCGAATTTATTAGCTATTAACTGGCTATCTATTAAGTCATAAGACTGTAAATTCATATTCTGGTAATTTATCATTTATTGTGGCAACTGCCAGTCAATCGGAGCTTGACCGTACTGTACTAAATAATCATTGGTCTTAGAAAACGGCTTAGAACCAAAAAATCCACCGCGATTGGCTGCAAGAGGTGAAGGATGTACTGCTGTCAAAATAAGATGTTTGTCAGTGTCTATATATTTACCTTTTTTCTGTGCTTTACTACCCCACAATATAAATACGGTATGCTCTGTTTGTTCATTGACCACATCAATGACAGCATCAGTAAACTGCTCCCAGCCTTTATTTTGATGACTGTTTGGCTCACCTTCTCTGACTGTTAGGGAACTATTTAACAATAGAACACCCTGCTGCGCCCAATAGGTCAAATCGCCATGTGCCGAGTAACTAGTACCGATATCATCTGCCATCTCTTTAAGTAGGTTGTTAAGAGAAGGTGGTTTAGGAATTGCTTTCGGTACAGAAAATGATAACCCCATTGCCTGACCTGGACGGTGATAAGGATCCTGTCCTAAAATAACGACTTTAACTCGTGATAAAGGCGTTAAGTTAAAAGCATTGAACATCAAAGGAGCAGGTGGATATACACTATCATCTGATTGATAAGACTCCTTTAGAAACTCACGTAGATTATCCATATTCTCAGACGTTAATTCATCTGCTAATGCAGTTTTCCAGTCTTCTGGTAGACGGACATTGTCTAAAATTGCCTGTTTTTGCTCTGCTGTTTTGGTCGTCTGTTCACTGAACAGTTCCATAATGTATCCTTTTTTTATTCGTTATCAGTTAGATAAAAGATAGGCAGTAATATTCCAAAACTCATCTTAAAATCTATACTAGCAAAATGTTATGTTCGCTTTGTTATAAAGTATAGCAATAGCATAAACGAAAATCATAAAAAAACGGCTACCGAAGTAACCGTTTTTTAATTTAGAAGTAGAAGGTAATTAGCTTGCTAGGGACTCAGAATCTGAACGTGGTTCATGGATTTCAACGACAGTCAGTATAATCCGGCTATCTGCTGATCCTTTATCACTTTGCATGTTGCCACTTGGCACGTTACTACTTTGCGTAGCTTCATTCTTGTCAAGCGAAACACTATCAGCAGCGATATCTAGCTCATCATTTTGTTCTGGTTCTAGGGTTATATGTACCACCCCGCCATTAACCAAATCACCAAATAAAATCATATTTGCCAATGGTTTTTTAATCTCATCTTGGATTAAACGCTGCATCGGACGCGCGCCCATCAGACGGTCATAACCTTTTTCAGCCAAATAATCACGTACCTCGTCATCAATCTCTAAGGTAACCTGTTTGTCATCAAGCTGTACTTGTAACTCTACTAAGAACTTATCAACGACAGAAATAACTACCGATGTATCTAATGGATTAAATTGAATAATTGCATCCAAACGGTTGCGGAATTCAGGCGTAAAGACTCGTTTCAATGCTTCAGTATTGTCACGGCTATGATCTTGCTGGGTAAAGCCCATAGATGAGCGACTAATACTATCTGCACCCACGTTGGTAGTCATAATAACGATAACTTGCTTAAAACTAGCCACACGACCATTATTATCGGTTAACGTACCATGATCCATAACTTGTAACAATAAATTGAAAACATCAGGATGCGCTTTTTCAATCTCATCAAATAGCAACACACAATGCGGATGCTGATTAATCTTCTCAGTAAGTAAACCGCCTTGGTCATAACCGACATAGCCTGGAGGCGCGCCAATTAGACGTGAAGCAGTATGCGCTTCCATATACTCTGACATATCGAAACGTACAAGCTCTACTCCTAATAGATTTGCTAGTTGACGCGACACTTCTGTCTTACCAACCCCTGTAGGCCCTGCAAACATGAATGAGCCGATAGGTTTTTCTGGAGCTTTCAAACCTGCTCGCGAAAGCTTAATTGCATCTGCAAGTGTCGCAATAGCTTCATCTTGTCCAAATACTAAGTGCTTAAGATCGCGATCTAAATGCTCAAGAATACTCTTGTCATCGCTGGAAACTGACTTGGGCGGGATACGTGCAAGCTTCGCTACAATAGCTTCAATATCAGCAACATCAATTTTCATCGGTGGCTTTTTATTGTTAGCAGTTTGCAAATCTTCATAGTTCTTAGACTGATCATTTGCTTTAGCTGCGGCTGCCTCATCCTGCATTTCATTATCAATATCAGCATTGTCAGTATCGATACTTTCATAATCTTGATCACCGATATTTTTATCTAAATCAGCAATTAAACTGTCTTCTGCATTGATATCGTCCGCATCTGGAATAACCCCTAGACGCTTATAGGCACCAGCTTCATCGATAACGTCAATCGCTTTGTCTGGTAAAAAACGTTCATGAATATGCTTAGACGATAGCTGTACTGCAGTTACTAGCGCCTCATCAGTATATTCAACGTTATGGAACTCTTCATAGCGTGGTTTGAGACCGCGTAAAATATCGATACTATCCTCGACACTCGGCTCTTTTACATCGATTTTTTGGAAGCGACGTGATAACGCATGATCCTTTTCAAACACTTGACGATATTCAGTAAAGGTCGTCGAACCCACACAGCGCAACTCGCCGTTTGCAAGAGCCGGTTTAATCAGATTTGACACATCCATATTGCTACTCATTGATGAACCTGCACCAATAATCATATGAATCTCATCAATGAATAAGATAGCATTAGGTTTTTTCTTAAGTGCATCGAGTAGCGATTTCATACGTTTTTCAAAATCACCACGATACTTAGTACCTGCTATCAGTGCACCAATATCAAGGCTATAAATCACGCAGCCGTTTAACGGTTTTGGTGCTTTATCATTGATGATTAGCCACGCCAAACCTTCAGCAATAGAGGTTTTACCGACCCCTGGTTCACCTACTAATAGCGGATTGTTTTTGCGGCGACGACATAGTACTTGTGCGGTGCGCTCAATCTCAGAAGCACGGCCAATCAATGGATCAGTCTTGCCTTCTGCCGCACGCTGATTAAGGTTGCTCGCAAACTCTACTAACGGATCTTTACTAGTCTTCTCTGAGGCGCTACGTCGCTCTCCAGTAATAGAAGCACGTGGCTCAGATGGCTCATCTTTATCTTGTCCATGTGAGAGATATTGAGTAAGCTCCAAGCGGCTAATACCTTGCTTTTTGAGCAAGTAGACAGCATAGGTATCATGCTCAGAAAACATAGATACTAAAATATCTGAGCCTTCAACCAAACGGCCTCCGCCGATGGACTGAACATGAAAAATAGCTCGCTGCAAGATACGATCAAAACTTTGGGTAGGCTGTGGTGATTGCTCCATATCTACATCTATCGTAGGCGTGTGCTTATCAATATAAGCTTCAAGCTCCGTACGTAGATTTGAAACATTTGCATTGCAGGCAGTTAAGGTATTAGCAGCATGCGTGTTCTCAAGAAGGGCTAATAATAAATGCTCAACAGTGAGATACTCATGTGATTTTTGGCGCGCAAGCGTCATTGCCAAACGCAAAGAGACTTCAAGGTGACGACTTAACATAAGAAATTCCTACGGTTATACAACTCTTTATAATAATTTAATAGCTTAATTGATAAATCAGGGCGACAAAGGGATTGTTCAAGGTCAAAACATGATAGTTATCAAAAGACATTGGCTATAATACAATTGCAACCACATTTAGCATCAGCACTTATTCATCTCAACATGATAGTTACATATAGTCAATCTATTAACACGTACTAAAATGTATCAAAGGGTATAATTATCAGGATTCATGCATTATAAGCTTCACTTTATACATAAGAGCACGTACTACGCAATCCAGATAGCTCTACTTATAATATCAATCAAGCTGAAAATGACGATAAATTGGGGATAGGTTTTGATAAGGAACATTGCTAATAATTAGTTTTTGAATCAAAAAACCAAAGTAAAAAAGACGGGAAAACGACGTCCTAGATTATCAAATCAAAAACGTTTAGAAGTAAGATAAGATTAATATTAATATTAACGAAATATAATGATTTAAGTAGATGAAGTGACAAGGTAAACAAAATTTATCGATAAGCCTTATATAAGGCTATCATTATTAAAAATCAAGAGTAGAGGGATTATATTGGATACGAAGATAGGTGTGAGTTTGACTTATTATCTGGATATTAGTTTATAAGATGGATAATTTCATTCGCCTTGATGAGGTTCAATTTGAGTAAGCAATGGATAGCCTTCACGGTGAGCCAAGCTATTTACTTTTTTGGCTTTAGTTTCAGCGATATCTTTAGGGTAAATACCGGCAATACCTTTACTGCTATTATGAATGGTCAGCATGATTTCAACCGCTGAGTCGATGTTATGGCGGAATTCCGACTGTAAAACATATACAACGAATTCCATCGGAGTATAATTATCGTTATACATAACCACAGCATACATTGGTGGCTTGGCTACTTCAGGCTCTGCAACCAAAACGTCTGCCTGTGGAGCTGTCTCGCTGTCAGTATCACCATCTTGAGCACGGTGATCGGCTGGGATACTTGGAAAATGCCAGTCAGCAACAGTAGGTTGTGGGTGCGCTATTATTTGTTTTTTAGTCATAATAAAGGTAGTTTCAATAGAGAGTTTAGTATAAGAATAATTGATATAGAATAAATAGTAGGTTATAAAGAAGTAAGATAATTAGGAAGAGTTAGTCAATATAAACTCTACCTAAAAACTGTTTTATAATAGTCGTGTGTAACCTGTTTATGGCTCAATAGGACTTTGATCAACCTCTGGTAAGTCCATTAATGATAATGGCATACTATCTATCATAGCACCGAGCTTCCAGTCATATAGTTGCTCGACTTGCTGATCACCTGCTTCTAAGCTGAGCTTAACTTGTAACGGTTTAAACCCTGTAGGCATCACAAAACGACCGCGAATACGAACAATTCCTTCAATAGCATAACGTGCAGGATCTAATGGAACCTCGACAAAGTTATCTTTATTTTGTAGAGTCAACGTAACCTTAAGATTTTTGGCGAGACCATCCTCACTAAGCATCCCTACATCAAAACCATATTCGAAGGCATTTTCGGGTAACGGTTCAATTTTTGCACCTAATATCTGTAAAGGCATGCCTCCTTGTTCAGCGATAAATTCGGCATATAAGTCATTCAACTGCGAGACTTGTCTGTTATCGACCTTCAAGTCTTGTTGCTTTTGACGTAGCTCATCTAAATTTGCTAGGCTAATGGTAAGCTCTTGCTTAGCTGTCTCTACTTGGTTAGTCAAGACTTTATGACTAATGCGTAGATCTTTGAGCTCATTAGTAGCTTCCTGACTATTGATAGTCGCTTGCTGAGTTTCTGACTTTAAAGCGTAATAACCGCGTTGATAGCCAAGCTTATGCCCCAGTAAAATAGCAACTATCGCGGTCACCAGTATAGCTACCACGAATAATGCCAGCAGCCATGTTGATGTGCCTTGTTGTCTAATGCCAATGCCTTTATTATATTTTATATGGTCATTCCTATTTATTAACGGCTGTACCGTATCATCAGAAACAGATTGACAAGATACAAATGCAGACGCGTGACACGATGATCGTGCTGGCTGGGAGCGCAAGCGGGGGGCATTCTTAACACGCATCTGGACAATATCTCTTAACAGTAAAGGCGAGATATTATAACGGAATTTAAAGTCAATACCTAGCATAGCGCTGTAAGCGTGATGACTTAATAGTAAAGTTTCTGTGATAAGTCAGTACTACATTCCGTATAAATATCTCTTTTAACTTTGAAGCTTTATATTTTACGGTACAATCGGTGCAGCGTTTAACCCTAATGTCTCATCAAGCCCAAACATTACGTTCATATTTTGTATTGCCTGTCCTGCTGCGCCTTTTACGAGGTTATCTTGTACTACTAGCACAGTTAACTCTCCGCGTGCATTATCTTGATGTACGGCAATACGTAAACGATTGCTAGCACGTACACTACGCGTATCAGGATAGATGCCGCGTGGTAAAACATCCACAAAGGCTTCCCCTGTATAGCTAGTCTCAAACTCTTGCTGCCAGTCCACGCTACTACCAGCTTCTGTTAGCACCATATGAATAGAGCTAAACATACCACGAATCATTGGCACTAAGTGGGGTAAAAAACGAATCTGCTGCGAGAATTGACTGCCCAATAATTGCTCAACGCCTTGTTCAATTTCAGGTAAATGACGGTGTCCGCCAACGCCATAAGCCTTAAAATTATCAGTCGTTTCGGCATAATTTAGTGCAAGGCTTGCTTGACGACCAGCACCTGATACTCCAGATTTAGCGTCGATGACGATACGTGATTCAATCAATCGTGTTGCTTTTTTATTTTGTATCTCAATAATGGGTTTTAATCCTAGGATGGCTGTGGTCGGGTAACAACCAGGGTTGCCTACAATTGATGCCGCCGCAAGCTTATCACGATTAAGCTCAGGGAGCCCATATACTGCCGTCTTAAGCAGCTCAGGGCAGGCATGAGACTGCTGATACCAATGCTCGAAATCTGCTAATGACTGTAAGCGAAAATCAGCTGCTAAATCGACAACCTTCACACCAGCTTGAACTAATGCTTCAGCTTGCTTCATCGCTACCCCATGTGGCGTAGCAAAAAACACTACATCACATTTTTGCAAAGCAGATAGCGTATCATCTCCTAAGTCGCTAAAGACAAGATCAGAGATACCACGTAAGCTTGGAAATATCTCGTCCGCCCGTGTTCCTGCCTCACTTCGCGACGTTAACAAATCAATGGACACCTTAGGATGTGCTGATAGCAAGCGAATAAGCTCGATACCTGTATAGCCTGTACCGCCAACAATAGCTGCTGAAATCATAAGATATCCTTCTAATAGTTAGTCATTAAATATTACACTTACTAAGCTTTAGATTAATTGAAGTTAAAAGCTCTGTTTATTCTGAGGCTTGTACTTAGATTAATAACGCTTAAATTTGGTAATCATGTACGGCGTCAATAAATATTTTAGCATTGTCAGGATTAACCCACTGAGTGATGCCGTGACCTAAGTTTGCCACGTAACCTGTCTTTTCACCACCAATATAAGCACTGTGAAGCATGGCGTTTACTTCAGAGCGAATAGTCGCAGGTGAGCCGTACAACGTCGCTGGATCTAAGTTACCTTGGATGGCTTTACTGCTCTGGAGCTTCTTATGCTGTTTGGTCAACTGACGCTGGCTTTCAATCAACACTTGACGAGCACGATTAATCGGCATTGTCCAGTCTAAGCCTAAAGCATCAGCCTCACTATCAGCTTGGATATCAAGCCAGAGGCCACCGCCCTTGGTGAACAATACGACTGGCACATCAGGATGACGTATTTTCAATTCTGCAACGATACGCTTATTATAGGCGTGTGAAAAATTAACGAACTGACGATGCCCGAGCGCCCCGCCCCAACTATCAAATATCTGTAAAATTTGGGCCCCAGCAATGACTTGCGCATCTAGATAATCAATTACAGCAGTTGCTAGCTTATCTAACAACTGATGTAAAAACTCAGGATTGCTATACAAAAAACCTTTAGTATAACGATAATCTTTTGAGCTACCGCCTTCAATCATATAAGTAGCAAGCGTCCACGGACTACCAGAAAAACCAAATAACGGTACTTGTCCATTTAAAGCTTTACGAATACTAGTCACAGCGCGCATGACGTAATCAAGAGAGTCATTCACATCAAGCGTTGGCAATCTATCAAGATCTGACTGTTGACGGATAGGATGTTTAAATTTAGGCCCTTCCCCAGTCTCAAAATATAAACCTAAACCCATGGCATCTGGAATAGTCAGAATATCACTAAATAAGATAGCAGCGTCTAAATCATAACGACGCAATGGCTGCAAGGTCACTTCTGTCGCCCGATCCGTATCTCTACACAGACTCATAAAGTCCCCAGCCTCGGCACGAGTTGCCTTATATTCTGGTAAATAACGACCAGCTTGACGCATCATCCATACCGGTGTGGTATCTATAGGCTCAAAGCGTAATGCGCGTAACAATCTGTCATTTTTTAAGGGCGCAAAATCTTGCTGAGGTGTGTTAATACTATTTGAGGCACTCATGCACAAATCTCCAAAAGAGTACGATATTCATTGTTATCATTATTAAAAATGAAGAAAAATTAAGCTTGAAAATATATAAAACAAATACAGGTTACTATCAATTATTAGCAAATATAAACGTATACATAGTTAATGCCATAAAGAAAGAATCTAATATGGCATTAGTTTTAAAAAGTAACGATGCTTACTACTATTTAGTAATCTTAGGCAATAGTGAGTGTTTTTCATAGACCAGCTATGTATCCGTACCACTTTAAGCCATCTATCTACATTTAATAGATAACATCACATGGATAGTGCTAAATTATCACGATGTACCATTACTACACGCTCTTCCTTGTTACCGAGAATTCTATCAAATTGCTCAGTACGCTCACGAGCAACACGGCGCGCATCATTAGATGAGAAGTTCATTTGCCCAACTGCTAAACGCTCGCCTGTATCTTGGTGAACGATTTCTACTACATCGCCTTCATCAAAATCACCACGCACTTCTACCACACCGACTGGCAATAAGCTTCTATTATGCTCTGTCAGCGCTTTGGCAGCACCAGCATCAACAATGAGAGTGCCTGACATGCGCAAATGCGCTGCTAACCACTGCTTACGCGCAATAATCTTATCAGCATCGTTAGTCGTTAATAGTGTACCGACTGCTTCACCAGATACCACGCGAGTAATGACATCATCAATCGCACCGCTCACGATAACGGTTGGGCAGCCGCCCATTGCCGCAAGACGACCAGCACGAATTTTAGTTAGCATTCCGCCACGTCCAAGCTTGCCACCATCTCCTGCAATGTCAAAGAGATAATCTGCCATTGCACGCTCTTGACGTATCATTTTAGCGTTAGGGTTATTGCGCGGATTATCAGTAAATACGCCTTCTTGATCCGTTAAGATAATATATAAGTCGGCATTGACCATAGCCGCTGACATCGCGCCTAAAGTATCATTATCACCAAACTTGATCTCATCAATAGTGATGGTGTCATTTTCATTAATTACTGGCAGCACACGCCATTCTAACAATTGGGTTAACGCGCCAGTCGTATTTAAATAACGGCTACGATTAGACAAGTCATCATGGGTTAACAATAGCTGAGAGCTTTGTATCCCATGTTGAATTAGTGCTGACCACCAAGTTTCAATCAAACCCATCTGACCAATAGAAGCGCAGGCCTGTAATGCCGCCAATTTTTTTGGGCGCTCCTCAAGGTTCATACGTACTACGCCTTCAGCAACTGCACCTGATGACACCAGTAGTACTTCCACTCCTTGTTTATGCAGATTAGCAATCTGTTTAGCCCACTCATAAATAGCAGTTCGATCAAGCCCTCGACCATTATTGGTTAACAATGATGAGCCAATCTTGACAATAACGCGCTGAATATCAAAGTTGCGGTCCTGTTTGATGAACCTTGCTTCTTCGGTCGTTTGTTCCATGTCATCTGCCATAAAAACTCCTGTATATTGTGGGGATTGATTTAAAAGATTAATAGGCAACCTGTTCTTTTGTAATACGAGGAACTGATTAAAGCTCACAAATAATAATAACAAATTTGTATAATGGTTAGCAGAGGATGCTAGTCGTCATTACGGCTAGCATTTCTTTGTTTCTAATATGCGGCTTGTTATGTCGCTACATTTTAGATGGGCGATTTAAGGGGTATAGATTACTTCGACACCGTCATCATCGTCAAAATCGTCATCTGCCAGATCAGTACCTTCGCGCTGAGCTTTACGAGCAGCACGATAAGCTTCACGTTGTGCATCAGTATTGCGACGCACTTCTGCCTCTAAACGCTCAAAGCGCGCTTTTTGTGCTTCAGCAAAGGCAGGCTCTTCAATTTCTCGTTCACGTTCTAGCTCAATCTCGTTCATCAAATGATATTTGACTGGATCTACGCCATCACCAGTTAACGTTGAAGTGCGAAATACCACGCCTGTCCAGCCAAGCTCGGAGACGATACGGTCACACAGCTCATTCAACTCTTCTTCATCAACCACTTGATCGATTTTATTTAAAACTAAAATCTGTGGAAGATTGGCCAATTCAGGAGAAAAACGCTCAAGCTCGTTTAGAATGATACGAGCATTATTAATAGGGTCACTACCGTCAAGAGGTTGAATATCAACGATGTGCAGTAAACGACGGGTACGTGCCACATGTTTTAAGAAGCGAATGCCAAGACCTGCACCTTCTGATGCACCTTCGATAAGCCCTGGAATATCAGCCATCACGAACGAGCGATGTATACCAATATCAACCACACCTAGATTGGGTACTAAAGTCGTAAATGGATAATCAGCAACTTTAGGTGTAGCTGAAGATACTTGACGAATGAAAGTAGATTTACCGGCATTAGGTAGACCAATCAACCCAACATCAGCTACAACTTTCAGTTCAAGCTTTAATATTTTCAACTCGCCTTCAAAGCCTGAAGTTGCCTTACGCGGTGCTTGGTTAGTTGAGCTTTTAAAATGTGTGTTACCTAGGCCACCATCACCGCCTTTAGCGATTAATAACGTCTGACCTATTTCGGTCATATCGCCGATGACTTCATCAGTTTCGGTATCAATAACGGTAGTACCAATAGGAACTGACAAAAATACATCTTCAGAGCCTTTACCTGAGCAATTTCTACTATGACCATTCTCACCGCGCATCGCATCGTAGCGACGAGTATAACGATAATCGACTAGAGTGTTGGTGTTGTCGTCAGCAATGACATATACATCACCGCCACTACCACCATCACCACCATCAGGACCACCACGCGGGACGTACTTTTCTCGGCGAAAACTGGCGATTCCGTTACCACCGTCACCTGCTTTTACCGTTACGACGGCTTCATCAATAAATCGCATGTTACGTTCCTTAATTTACTTTCTGGATTACAGTCATTGACTGATTTTATATTTGTGCTTACAAGGTGTCTGTATGCTTGTCTAGGTTGCTAATCATCTGTCTACTAGTCTGTTTATCGATTAGTTATCAAATTCATGCTTAATGACCTAAATTAACTTCAAGATACGCTTACCATAAAGCAAGTATGTTATGAATTCAAACTAGATACTGGTTAGCAAAGCTTTTATCGTCATATTATAAAGGTATTAGAAATTTTTTATAACTCTTAGAACCACTATGCGAGCTATTATAGCAACAACACCCGATAACCAAATGGAATATCGGGTGTTGTTTTACATTAAGGGCATTCCAATTACGCAACAATGTACTTATAAAAAGCGGCTCAATAAAAGCTTAACTTAATATTGACAAGTTTTACGCAGGAATTTGCGTATAGCTAATGCCGCCCATTTGAGTCGCTAAGCGTAATACTTGGGTGCTATAGCCGACTTCATTGTCATACCAGATGTACACAGTGGCATGGTTATCAGTAACGATAGTAGCTTGCGCATCTACAATTCCGACATGCTTAGTACCAACAAAGTCAGTTGATACCGCTTCTGTCGAATCGGTATATGAAATCTGCGATTGCCAAGTGTTGCTGTTGGCCATCTTACGCAAGAACTCGTTTAGTGCATCCGCACTCTTTGGTGCTTGTTTTAAGTTTAGGTTCAAAATCGCCAAACTAACATTAGGCGTAGGTACACGGATAGCATTACCAGTCAGTTTACCACTAAGCTCTGGTAGCGCTTTGCCCACCGCTTTAGCAGCGCCAGTACTAGTAATAACCATATTTAGTACAGCGCTACGACCACGACGATCAGCTTTATGATAGTTATCAATTAAGTTCTGATCGTTGGTAAATGAGTGAATCGTTTCAACATGACCGTTCTCAATACCGTATTCATCGTTTAATACTTTTAACGTTGGGGTAATAGCATTAGTCGTACAGCTAGCGGCACTGACAATAGTGTCATCGCCAACAGTATCGTTATTAACACCATAAACAACGTTTTTAATCTCACCACCAGCAGGAGCAGTCAATAGCACCTTATTTACGCCTTGAGATTGCAGATGTTTACCTAGACCCGCTTCATCTTTCCATATACCTGTATTATCGATTACTAACGCATTGTCGATACCATAGGCAGTGTAATCAATCTCACTTGGATCATTAGCATAAATAACTTGGACAAAACGGCCGTTAATAACCATACCGTTGTTGTCATCATCAATACTGACGCCACCGGTAAAGCTACCATGGATTGAGTCACGCTCAAGTAGTGACGCACGCTTGGCAAGATCACCTGCAGCAGCTGGACGTACGACGATAGCTTTTAGTTGTAAGCCTCTTGCGCTTGATGCTTGCGATAACAACAGACGTGTCAACACACGACCGATACGACCAAAGCCATACAACACTACATCAGTAGTACCATTTTGTGCAGCTTTATCATCACCAATGGCTTGCAGAGCATCTTGCAAATCGGTGTCATTAGCAATCAGTTGACCGACATCCACACGTGCGGATTGAATGTCACCACTGGTTGCTAACGCTTTGACCATCTCTAAAGTATCAGCAATAGCGATAGGCTTGCCATTCTGCTCACGAATTGCAGCTTTTTGATGCAGGGCTAGCACTTGACCCACTGAAGTTGTGTCAAGAGTCTCACCGAACAAGGTAACTTGCACGTCTTGCTCGTTATATAGTTTATTTAACAATCCAATCAGCTCAATAGCTTGTTGTTCTTGATTGTTATAGCTGTTTAGACGGTCTTGATGCAATTGGCGTAAGGTATTAGCTTGGCTCACGAGGAACATCCTTATGGTCAGTAAAATATAGTTGGTGGGATATGAAAAATTATAGAAGTACTAAAAAATATAAAGAACTGGGTTAATCGTTACTTAGATAAGATTGCTACTTATAACTACTTATTTATAACCGCTTTTTTATGTAAGTTTGTAGCCTCTCTGGCAGTCTTTATCTTGGCTTTTAATTGGTGTGTATTTTAGCTCAAAATGCCTAATTTTGCCAGTGATAACGCTTATTGCTAACGTTTGACCTTGTTAATCTGTTGTTTTTAACAAAAATCACATTTGTAAGTATAAAAAAGACAGCCTATCTAGCTGTCTCTTCGATTATTTGTTAATTCAAATTTGCAACCAGTACCAAACTCTTAATAGGTAAGCTGCTAGCTATCATGGCCTAATACGAGGTTAAATTATTAAAAGTTAAGGTACTAGATTAACCGTTTGATTACGGTGATCAGTCAGTTTAAATTCTTTTAAGTTATATCCTTGCTGCTGAGCAATCTTACGATAGTTCGAATAAGTCTCTTGCGAAACATTTGGTGAACGTGCCAGCAACCATAAATACTTTTTGTCTGGTGTACCGACTAGTGCTGTTTTATAACTCGGGTCATGTGCTAGCACCCAATAATCTGCACGGCCTACAGGTAACCAACGAATCCATGAAGGTAAAAAAGTAACTTTAAGCTTACTGCCTGTACTGTCCGCAGGCTTTGCCAATCCTTCAGCAGTAATAGATTTGCCATCTTCAGCAGAACATTGATTAAGTACAGTAATACCAGAGCCTTCAGTTTTTGGCGTATAAGTAGCAGTCACATCACTGGCACACTTTCGTTGGAAGTACATCGGCAAGCGTCCAATTTCATACCATGTTCCGCTATATTTTGCTAAGTCTAGACTATCTACAGTAGTTGGTTCAGTAGCTGAATTATGAACGATAGAAGATGACTTGATATCTATGAGCGCCGCTGTCGTTTTTTCAGTATTTACTGTATCTGTACCTGCCGCTTGAATAGTTGTCGCTGGTGGCGTGGCAGCGTAAGCAGAAAATGCTGCCAACGGAACAATAATTGCCAGCGCAATTCCAGTATGTTTGATAAGACCATTCATAAATACGCGCTCCGGAACTTCGCTACATTGAGCAGCTGCGGCTAGTAATGTATCATTTTTAGAAAGCTTTTTATTTTCGCTACTATCTATAGAGGCATGGAGCGATGCTGCCCTAGGTTCGTTCGAGCCATATACTTTGGTTGATGCTAAGCCTTTACTTTTCTTATAACGGCTTTTTTTTATCGATGTAATGTCAGCAATATGATCTGAACACTCGTCGGCAGAGTCGTCGTCTATCGATATCTCTTCGCTTAAGAACATGTGCACAGCCTTATCATTGTAGTTAGCATCATTACTGGCACAACTGGTATTACCGACTACTTTTGTTTTGTCGCCCATCAAATAATTGTAACTTGATTGGTGAGTCCGTCCAGACTGAGAACCAGCTGCCTGCAAGTCAGAGCATTCTGGCGTAGGTAACTCATTGGTTTTCATAAAAATACCATCGAGGTTTATAGGTTAGAATCTTGTTTATCGAAAAATTTTATCTATAAAATAATATAGAATATTAGAAATATAGAGTTCTTTAATATCTAGTTAAAATAGAATGAGTATTGTGTGTCTAATACTGTTACTTTTTACTTAGCGCCCTATACTTTCATATGCAATATTAACGACATGATTGATCTTAAAACAGTGTGGCAATGTAGGAAAACGCAACGGTTTGTAAGTAATATTATTCTAATCTGAAAAACCGAACACATAGTAACTCGTATGTAAAAGCATTATCGAGATTTGCAATCAATAGCTCATCAAATAATAGCCAGTCTTTTTATTACTTTGAAGCTTTTATCATAATATTACAAAAAATGTCGAATACCAGCTATGCTGGTCGCTCCATAGTGCGTTGCTTGTTCCAATAGAGTTGGTGACAATCCACCTAGGCCAATGACAGGCATATCCGCAAGCACTGCCAATGCTGACCATTCCTCCCAACCCAGTGGCGTAGCATTAGAATGCGTTTGAGTTGCTAGTACTGGCGATAAAAAAATACCGATTATTGGAGGCAGCTGTTGCTCTAAACGTGCAGAGGCAAGCTTATTGGCTGCATAGATACTGTCTGCATCATGACAACTTATTATCAGTGAATGACTAGGAGGTAATAACTGACCAGATACAGAGTTATTTTCAACTGCATTGAACCATTGTATCAATGCAGTATGCGTCAAATGGTAAGCTATTATTTGATGACTAGTTGTCAAGTAATGACAATCATCATTATGAGGCATAATTGAGAAGATATCTGGACGTGAACGCATCAGTTGCTCTGCCATATTCTCTGAGCTTGCATCCTTGACCCGTATATATACCCAAGCTTCTTCAGCTAAGTGTTTTTGATGAAACTGTAACCATGCTGCCGCTGGGTCAGGGTTTGTACTAAAGTGTGCCAGTGGATAGGTAATCACTATCTTTGAATGCAGACGTAGCCATTCAAGAATCGTTTTATTAGCAGCTGGCAAGTTATAGTTCCCTGCCAATAGCTCAGACTTATTTACCCATGTCAGAGCCTGCCCTTCTAAGCCGTAGCTAAGAGGTTTGTATTTTTCGTACTGCTGTGTTGTCAGCTCGATATTATAAACCTGTAAGCTTACCTGCTTATTACCATAGTCATGATGTAAGCGCCCAAGCTTAACGATTGTATTGTCAGAAATTTCAATACCCGTCTCTTCAGCGACTTCACGTATTAATGCCTGTTTCGCCGTTTCCTTGTTGTCTATCTTGCCGCCAACAAACTCATAGCGATTGCCTTGATGCTGCAACGCATCTCTAAACCCAAGCAAATATTTGTCTTTATAATGAATGACGGCGATAGCGACATTTACGATGGTTACTGGAATATTTTTTGATTGCTTATCTGACTGGTTTGGCATGGTAATGTCCTTTATTACTGTTCTTATATTGGTTTTTTTATCACCGCTCTGTTTCATTATTTTACAAAGATTAGGGTGTAAGGCTGACGTTAATTTAAGAAGCTGTTTAATCTACTCGAAATCTTACTCAAAACTTCCTTGATAACCACTTTATGACGACTACTGCAGATAAGTTTACATAATGACTGCATTTTATTTTATTAATTACCTTGCAAAAAACCCCAATGTAAATGATAATTATTATCGTTAATTAATATTGCATCGTCATTACTTAAACAGCTATTTCATCAAAAGGAATTTACTATGAGCATGGTCATCTCTCGTTACTTGAACTGCCGTGAAAATCGACTACCTACTCTTCAGTCGCAGCATTTATTTGCACTCACTAAAGAGGTGCGTATTGAGCATGAAGGTGAGGAATACCGCCTGCGTTTGACTCGTAATAATCGTTTAATCCTGACTAAATAATGTGAAAGCTATTACAAAAAAACGCCTTTATCGAAAGGCGTTTTTTATTGGAAAATAATGGGTACTGATTATTTATAGCAGCTTCTTATTATAGTCTTCAACTGCGCTCACTTTTTAAGAAAGCATGTAGAGCGTTACCGTTTAGAACTGCCAACTATAGACCACATCCACTGCATTTTCAGCTGCAGAAGTTGCTTCAACATAGATACGGCGCGTTAATTGATAACGAATAGACAAGCTATTTTGAGCATTAAAGACACCTACTCCATAGCGAATATATAAGTCAGGGGTTACGTAACCTGTGACATTAACATTCGTATCTTCACTACTTCCTGAAGCATCAACAGTTAGGCTTTGCAGACCAAAAGCCTGACCTATTTGATTAGTTAAACTACGTGTACCGCTAAGGCCGAAGCTTAGTCCAGCAGCGGCTAGGTTGTTGGTTACCTGAGACTTAAAGCCTTGCTCACTGATTTGGGTCGCACCTGTATTATTGATACGGCCAGTTACCAATGCATTCATCGCTTGCTGCTGGGTAAGTCCTGCATTGTTAAAGACGATGATATTCGGACTTTCAGTATTACCTTTAACCCGCAAACCTACTGTCTTGCCATCGATAACTTTGACTGCTTCGATACTAAGGTTTGGCTTCATAACATCGCCATTGAAGCGTACTTGCCCGTAATTGAGTTCTAAGCTCTGACCAAAGGCATTGATATTAGTACGACGGGATACTTGGACAACCCCTTTGGCTCGCATAATGCCAGTACCGTTTTGATTAATATTGAGAGCACCTGCCAAAGGAATAACAGCACCAAAACCACGGAAATTAATGTCATCACCCAAATCGATACCTATATCAGCATTGATAGACCATGGTTTCGAGACTGCCAAAACGTCCTCAATGTTGCCAATTAAACGTCTATCAATCACAACAGCGTCTTCGGTCTGGGTAATAATATCTTCGCTAGCTTCGGGAGGACGAATAGTCGCTGATGGTACACTGACCGCCCCTTCGATATTAACGTAACGATCACCTGGGCGTACGATTATATCAATATCAGGGTTAACCTCAGCCAACAACAATGGTGGTTGCGTCAATACCAATCTTTCGCCAACAACACTGAGCTTAGCTTGCAGCTTTTGCTGCCAATTAACTGTTCCGATCAACGTACCCGTACCTGTACCACTGTTAAACTTTCCATCAATCGTCGCTTGGGTGCCGCGAATTTTAGCAGCTACATTGACGTTAGATAGATTAACTGGTAAATCAAGCATGGCAACACGGCCATTAGCAAGTTTTACATCTCCATAAAACTGTGGCTTATCTAGGGTGCCACCAACGCCCCCTGCCATAGTAATATTACCTTCAAGTACGCGCATACCTGGGAAGAAAGGCTTGAATACAGCGAGATTAAGCTCGTTGAGTACTAGCGCACCTGATATTGGTTTGGGTGTTTTGTACGGGTCTACGATTACTTCGGCATAGCCGCGAGCACCGTTTCCAGTATTGATATCTGTACGCAGTTTTAGTCCTTCAGGTATTGACAATGCGATGAGAGATACGCGCTCATAAGGTAGGGTTATAGGGGCAGCATCACCATCTTGAATCAGACCTATTTTGCCATTGTCAGAATACAAAGTCATATTGATAGTAGGTGGCTTACCACGTTGCCATCCCACAATAGCTTTACCATTAATCTGACCATGCCAATCGATATCTTTAGGTAAGAATACTGAAAACAGCGATGCATCGAGCTTTTGTAACGCAAGATTGACTTGTCCACCAGCGGCTGAAGCAATGAGATTCTCACGTAAACATAGCTTGCCAGTCTGATCTTTTGCTTGCCAACAATGTGCCGCTAATTGAACTTTTAGATCACTAGTACCGCCGTTTTTTTCTGGTTTTGGCAAGTTAACGATTACCTGTGCAGGCTGCAACTGATTCAAAGTAGCATACTGTGACTTGATGCGACCTTTACCTATCACACCTGACCAACTTAACTGGTCACGGTTAAAGCCACCTTTCAGCCGTGCTGAGATATCTAATTTCTCATTAGCTACCTCAAGATTAACGATATGTGCCTGCTCGGTGCCACTGAACGACGCATTAACATTTTTAAAGCTTTGTCCAGCTGCATCCAAACCTTCGGCACTAATAATGAACTGGCTAGGACTGTTTGCTAGATTCACTAACTTACCACGTATGCGGCCTTGACGTAATATAAACCCAGGTAATGCGATACGCTCACCTACTAGATCTATATAAATAGTCGGTAACGCTTGTCCTGCTGGCTGGGACAAAGTCGCCCCGCCAGTTACTTTACCTGCAAGCTTTTCTGAAAGCTGATCGAGACTAGTAATATTAATCTTTGCTTGTAGCTGCTTAGCGTTGCCATTGGCAGTCAGATAGTTATCACCCCAACGTAGCACAAGATTATTAGCATTGAGACTATCGATGAGCGCGTTTACCTGCTGATATTGAGCTTTAGCATCTTGGGCTTTTAGACGCTGGAAATAACTGCTTAAATCTTCCGGCAAGTTTAACTTGGCTGCTAAACTACCCTTAGCACTCAGAGGTTGACCTTTTAAAGTACCATTTAGGTTGATTTGTTGTAGATTGATAATTTGCTGCGCTTTACTCCAGCTTCCATCCGTTTTTATGCTGCCAGTAATTGTACTTGGCGTGTCTTT
Organism: Psychrobacter sp. S1-30-MNA-CIBAN-0213; assembly: GCF_040309845.1. NCBI lineage: Bacteria > Pseudomonadati > Pseudomonadota > Gammaproteobacteria > Moraxellales > Moraxellaceae > Psychrobacter > Psychrobacter sp. S1-30-MNA-CIBAN-0213. Next base: position 156,265 of record NZ_JBEOPE010000005.1, read on the forward strand.
TAGGAAGTAACCTAGGTTAAAGCGATCCATCACTGCGCTGATATCCCACGCAATACCTTTACTCACGTCTATTGACCCTTGAGCATCGATACTACCCGCGGCACCCACATGACGGAAACGCTTAATACGAATGAGTTGTGAGTCTCCACTAGCATCAATAGTCAGTTTGCCAGCAGGGAGCTGCTTGGCATCCAGTACGCCATCGAAATTTATAGCAAAGCGTCGCAATTTACTCTTTGCATCAGGGCGGTTTTTGGGCGCAGGTTGCCATTGTCCACTCGTGTTCAAATCACCAGTGAGAATGGCTGGATTGTTCGGTAAAAAATAACCTAGATCGAAATTGTTAAAACGCCCATTCACTGTCCAGCCAATATCTTGGCGCAAATCAATCACACCTTTCACATTAACAGCACCAGCTTCACCAGCATAATCCAACTTACGCACGTTGATTAACTTTGGCGTGCCAGCAGCATCAATCGATAGTCGACCATTGGGAACATCAGCAGTATCAAGTTGACCATTAAAACGTACATCAAATACTGATAGCTTGCCACCGACAACATCAATGCTCGCATCGCCATTACCTGCTATACCAATGTCGCGACCATTTTGGGTAGCATCAAGCTGAGCCTGCAAGTCAGTCTTATTCAAATTAATGATGTGTCGCTGACCTTTGACACCGTTTTTAGTAATATTGAGCAAACGACCACGAGCACTGAGACTTCCTGTCAGGCGCTCAAGTGGCAAATCGTCACGGTATTGTTTGGGTAGCAAACCATTGGTACGTGCATCAATCTGCCATGTCAACGGTCGCTGCTTAGTCGCTAGCTGAATCTGCCCATTACCTGATAAATCACCGACTATACCTTTATAATTAAGACCGTTGATATCGATGACATTACCAACTTTACGAACTTTTACATCGTAGTTACCTTTAGGCGCTGCGTTTAGCTCATTGATAAGAGCCTTGGCATCGATCGATAAGCTTGAGCCGCGCACGATGACATCAGCCTGTCCATTTGGACTGTCAATATTGCCAATGTTAGGTACATTGCGACGAGTGAGATTTTGCCATTTAGCATCAATGTACCAAGGTGCCACTTGCTTAGATTTTAATGACGTTTTGCCACGGACAATATTGGCATTGACGTGTTCGCCATCACGCTGACGCAAGTCAGCATCAATCTGCGTATTCCCAGCGCTATTTTGTTGTTGATAATGCATTGATAGCCGGCCGTTGAGCTTTTGCGGCGCATACGCTTTAAAATCAGTATATTCATCAGGAATAGCACGACGCATATCAAAGTTACTACCTGTCGCTCGTATTTTTGCATCGAAGCTGTCTTGCCAGTCTAAAATGCCCTGCAATACTAAACGTCCAGCTGGTACATCAGCATCTAAGCGATCAATACGCAGTTGACTATTGGCAATGATTGCGCGTCCTTGATAATGTCCTGAAGGGATGTCTTTAGCAGTCAATTCTGTATTAATACGTAGACGTATCTCAGAAATAACCCCATTTGCGATAGCGGTGCCACTTTTTAAATGAATATTTTGTGCATCTACATAAGGAATAACGACATCATCCCATTGCAATTTAGCTTGGAATGGTGCGTCGTTATCAAGCCCCTGCACCACAAACTCACCTCGGACATCGCCCTCGTTGTAACGACTACGCACCTTACCTACTGTGCGCTTTAAAGTTCCTGTCGCTGTCACGTTTAGTGGATCAATATAGGCCTTTTCTAACGCACTGACTTCAGCGATAGCACTGAGATCTAACGGATAGTCGCCTTGTAAATCTATACTGCCTTGCAATGCACTGATTTTGACAATATCTGCATAACGTAAATCACCACGACCAACCGTCACTTTACTACCTACCCACGTTAAATCACGAGCATTAATATCGTGCACCACGATAGGATCTTTGGTTACTTGCTTGTAAACGATATTCTTTATTTTTGCTTGATCAAAACGCAAATTAACCGGAAGTTTAAGCGTTTTATAATCAAATGCTTCACCAGTTGGAGGTTTATTATTAATAATTTCTATACGCTGAATATCAGCATCACTAAGATGCACTTCTTTAGCAAAGACAGCACGCCAGCCTATTTTTACATAAGCTTTGTCCACCAATATTTCAAGATCCTCAGTCGCTTGGATATCTATATCCGTAACCCAAATGCCGTCACGTAAATTTCCCTTACCGTATTTAAGCTCAATCCCCGTCTCAGCACTTATCTTTTCTAAGATAAACTTCGTACCTGACTCTGTTCCCGTCATGTAAAAGAAGATCGCAAACATAATCAGCAGAACGATAAGTATCAGTACCAGTAGTTTGAGTACAAAGGATAGTGGATACCAGCGTCTTACCGCGCGGGCATCTCTTTGGGCAGGATCTTCATCCGGTGAACGGTCAGGCGGGGTCTTTTTGGTCAACATGACACTCAACTACGTTAAAAGATTATTACCAGCAATTGGTAGAATTAATAAAAGCGACTCATTGGGCTTTTCTAGTTTGATCGACTTAACCTATACGTTGACGATTGAGTCTGTAATTTCAGCTATAAAGGCGAGCCAATAAAGAAGTGTAGTCTAATTGGAACACTATCTTCTGTCACGCCAGCAGCGACATCTACACGTACGATTCCCACAGGCGATGCCCAGCGAATACCGACACCGACACCGACTTTGGTTTCAGTCTCAAAGTCTTTATCATAAGCATTACCTACATCGGTAAATACTGCACCACGAAAGCCAGGAATAAATTCATAATTGTACTCGGCACTACCGACTGCTAGTACTTGTCCGCCCGTTAGATAACCATTTTCTAATGGCGATAAGCTTTCATAATCATAACCGCGAATGCTTTGATCGCCACCAGCGAAAAAGCGCAACTTATAAGGTACTTCATAAAAATCATCCGCCCAAATATACCCTGTATTTAAACTACCAAGCACTTGATGCTTATTAGAGTCTCCGAAGCTATAGATACCACTAACACCAGCGCGAACTATAGCCAAATCAGTATCACTAAGCGCCTTATCTGCTCCTGCTTCAATAGCATAGTATTGACGTATACCGCGAGTCGGATTAGTAGCACTATCGACATCCGTTTTATTTATACCATAGCCAAGTAGCAGTGCCTTTTGCGTAGGCCTAGAGGAGGTAAAACGTATAGGCAGATCATCCAACTTAGTATCATCAACGCCAGTTTCCAGCTCATCTAAGCGATAGCGCACAGAATAACTACGATTCCAGCCGTTCTCGCGGCGAATATTACGGGCTAATGCTGCTTTTAGCGTTTTGGTGGATAAATCAAAGTTACCTTCGCCCTGATCGATCACTTCTTCTTCATAAGTAAGACGTCCCTCTAGCTTATCATTGAGCGGATGTTTCCATGGTCGACTGGCATAGACGGCAACATTTTTATTGATTCGTGAGATCTCAGTTTCTGCTCCTGCTTGATAACCTTTACGATTAATTAAGTTATAGTCTATCTTAGCAGTCGCTCTCACACCTGTGTCTGTGCCATAACCAATACCTACTTGCGCATCACGTGGCTTATCAGCATAGACAAAGACATACAGTGGTACTTTTTTACTTTCTTGAACTTGCTGGGGTGTTTTACGTCCTGCAAGTGTAGGCGGTACAAAGTTTTCATCAGCCAGTATGCTTTCTTCATCAGGGAAGATCTTTTTGGCAACTTTACTAATGGAGTCACTGATTTTTCCTAGAATACTATCTGCTTCTTGCGTCTTTTCATCGAGCAGCCGATCATCTGGCAAGCCACTTAACCGATCTGCTTTACGCTTGATAGCTAGCAGCTTGTCTTGCGTTTCTTGATCGACTTCAAACTCAATAGGAGCAACATCCATTGCATCTACAGTAGCGCCACTATTGGCTTCAATGTTATCACCATTGTTCTCGACATCATCGCTGCTATCAACATTATCGTCAGCACTTTGAGCATTGACGGTATTCATCGCCGACTCGCCACTATTGCCGTTATCAGAAGAGTTAACATTAGCCGTACTGTCGACATCATCATCTATGATGCCATCATTATCAGCATCTATCGGAGTATTATCAAAAGCTAAGGTGCTGCTTTCGCTGAGCTCATCCGGTGGCAATATCGTCTCAACGTTGACGGTATTAAAATAACGGGTCGCTGATAAGTCATTACCAAGTTTGGTAATGGCCGGACGATAGAACGGATCGCCTGCTTCAAAGTCAAACATCTGTTTCAATAATGAAGTCTCAACCGGAAGTTTTTCAGGATCTCGTGTAAGAGTACCTGTCGCCTCATCGTAGGTAAAAAACACCACTTCATCAAAATCATAACGATTACCAGTATTGTAAACCAGTGAAACATCAGCTGTGTTGTCCGGCAAAATGATATCGACTGATTTGTTTAACCAGTATTGATCAAAATAACCATAGGTATTACTTAAGGCTTCAAGTGCGGCTTTGCTGTTTTTGTAAACACGATGATTAAAGATATCTCCTTCTTGTGGCGGCATATCTTTTTCGAGCGCTTGAAATTCAGGTTGTTCGATACCTTCACCGCGAATATCTACAATACGACTATCAACGCGCACAGGTTCACCAAGTTCTTCGATAATGACGTCAATAGTATCAATAGTTGGTTGGCGCAGGCGTAGGGTAACATCGTAATAACCAACTGCACGCGCGGCATCTAATGCAGTTTGGCGTAGACGTGGTAAGGCGGCGGTAAAATCAGCAACAGATTGCACGTTCGTATCATCAAGTGCCGCTTTGATGTTATTGATTGGCTGACTGTCGTCGTCAGCCTTGATCAATTTTGGCTGAGCATTATCATTAGTGGCAGCTTGCTGTAAGTAAATAGTCGTTTCTACGTTTGGCAACGCCATTACCCCACCGTTAAACAAACGGTTGTATAGGCGCTTGACAATATTACCGTTTTTGCGCGAAGGTTTAGAGGCTTGCACGATACTGTCAGTGACTGCCTGCGTCTCAGAGACAGCTTGGTATTCAGGTAAATAGTCATCAGGATTCAAGGCCTTTGGTTGCGCACCTTCTTGCTGCCCTACCGTTTCACCTTGGATAGGTAATTTGCCTGTACTTGCCTCAGCCTTGATTTCAGCGATAGTGTCCTCAGCGCCAGTCACCGGATCACTGTCTTGCTGTGCGAGAGTTTGAGCAGGGCTCTGTCGGCTATCATTGACATTACTACTGCTAACAGAATCACTCACATCAAGCGGACGTGACAGGATTTCAGCCGTCTCAGCACGCTCTGCAGCATTTTGCACACGTCCAAGGGTATCAAGATTGGTCGGCGCTGGTAAACTTGCCGCATCTAGGCTTGGATCTAAACCAATAGGAATCTCTTGGCTATCTAAAGTCGCGACAGGATTATCAAAACCATCATTAGCATTGTTACTATTGTTGCTTGAAGAATTGTTACCTTCAGAATCGTTTTGATTATTCTCTGCATCTACCGCAGCAAGTTCACGCTCAATCTGTTCAGGCGTCATCATCTGATAGCCTTGCTGCTGCACTGTGGCTGCCTGCTCTAACAGATTATCATCGGGTATATTGGCTTGCAGTATATCCACATCATTTAAGCTATCTGAGCTTTTTGAGACGTTAGGGTTACGCTTGATGGGTTTGGTTGATAAAGACTTTTGCGACTTCCCACCTAAACTTTTCTCACTATAATCATCTAATACCGATTGATCAATAACACCTTGCTCTACTGCTTTTTTTAGGCGTAGCGCATCTAAAGCGGCATCAAGCTCGGTCTCTTGATCAGACATTAGAGCATTGTATTTGGACAAGCTTGAAAGCTGAGCTGAGCCATCGGTTTTTGTATTAACATCATCAGCACCAATGGCAGGAGATGCTGCGCCAAAACCGACTAACGCACTCGCCAGCGCAGTAAAAAGTGTTGAGCGAGTAAAAGAGGTACGCGGCAAGTTTGACAAGTTACCTGATTGCGTTGAGGGCTGCTGTCTTATCATACTTATTTCCTATCACCTCACGCGGCATGCTTATACTGACGATGGATACCGCCTATACTTACCGGTGAATATACTTATCACATTTAAAATTAATAGTGCTTATAATCAACGTCGATAAAAGCATGTCAAACTTACAAATCATAGCTTAGTTAATTATCAAATCATAGCATCTAGCACATGTATTTATAGCAAAGCCTTGCTATTATACGGTCTAAAAATAATAAAACCTATCTTATATTTTGATAAGTTTTTGATAATATTAATAATTATATAACATAGAAGCACCTTGTGTTGCCTATGTTTAGCCCACTTTATGCATTAGACGCTGCCGCTTATAGGAGTCCACATGGCAAATCAGTTTCAGTTATTTAAGCGTCGTCGCTTTAACGCTATGTTTTTTACCCAGTTTTTGGGTGCATTTAATGACAATATTTTTAAGCAAGCGTTAATCTTAGTTTTGACTTATACCGCTGCCAGTCAAATCGGCGTAGAAGTGAGTATTTTAAATAATTTGGCAGCGATGCTATTTATTTTGCCCTATTTTTTGTTTTCCGCATTGGCTGGCCAAATCGCCGATAAATTTGAAAAATCCAAACTAACTCGCTTTGTGAAGCTACTTGAGCTGGTTATTATGACGGTCGCTGCCATAGGATTTATATTTGAGTGGTATGCGCTATTATTCGTGGCGCTGTTTTTGATGGGTACGCATTCTACCTTTTTTGGTCCGATTAAATATGCTTATCTACCCCAGGCAATGCAAAAAGACGAGCTAGTCGGTGCCAATGGTTTGTTTCAGATGGGTACTTCCCTTGCTATTTTGCTTGGTATGATTATCGCTGGCGTATTGACGCAATTGCCGCAGTCGCTTTATTGGATTAGTGTAACGGTTGTGTTGGTAGCAATACTAGGCTATGTAGCAGCGCGCTTTATCCCCATCATGCCAGCAATGCAGCCTAACCTAACTATTAATTGGAATATTTTTACCACCAGTATGGCCACAGTGCGCTATTTATATTCTTTGCCGTTTTTGTTCTTTGTAATTTTGGGCAATAGTTGGTTCTGGTTTTATGGTGCAACATTCTTGACCCAAACGCCTGAATTTAGCAAAGTCATCTTACATGGTGATGAGTCCGTTGTTATTTTCCTATTAACCCTATTTTCCGTTGGGGTTTCTATCGGTTCATTACTATGCAAAAGCTTAACCAAGAACCAAGTTAGCTTGCGTTTATTACCTTTTGGTATTGCAGGCTTAAGTATCTTTGCTATTGACCTTTATTTCTCCTTATCAGGTCTAAATATTAACGTTAATTCTGAAGCATTATTAGGTATTAGCGATTTATTTGGTATAAATGGCAGCTGGCGCGTGTTTGCTGATTTATTCTTTTTGGGCTTTAGTGGCGGCCTTTATATCGTGCCTTTATATGCATCTATGCAAGCTTATGCACCCAAAAGCCATCGTGCGCGTATTGTTGGTGCCAATAATATTTTTAATGCTATTTTTATGGTCACCTCTGCCATATTTGCTATCGTAGTATTAAATACGTTAAATATGTCGCTGCCACAGTTGTTTTTGGTCACTGGCATACTTAATATTGTTTTTGGTGTATTTTTATATACCAAGCTCAATAAACATCTCAGGCAGGCTGTCATGCAAACTGACGATGATGACTCATTCAGCAGGCAAGACTAATGTGGTGTAGATAATATCGATCTAACAGAACTTTAATGCCGATAATCAATATTGTTTGCTATAGTAATGAATTATTATTTTTGCAAAATTAAATTAAGACACTAACGAAACAAAGCTACATCAGGAGCTAATCATGGCACTGCGTTCCTTATCTAAGATAGACAATCTGTTACTTGGCGTCGACAAGGCGCTACGGGCAGTCGTTCCACATTCCAATCCTAGTACTCGCCCGCTACCTGTCAGCGATGATACTATTCCTGAACTGAGTATCACTGAAGCACGGCACGTGGCTGGGCTCATGCGTATTAATCATACTGGTGAAGTATGCGCGCAAGGGCTATATCATGGGCAAGCTTTTAGTGCAAAAGATGATGGCGTGAAGCAAGCCATGCAGCAGTCAGCTGAGGAAGAAGTAGATCATCTGGTGTGGTGTGAGACTCGTCTGCAAGAGCTGGGTAGTCATCCTAGTGTCTTTACACCATTATGGTATGGCATGTCGTTTGGTCTTGGCGCGGTTGCTGGTGCTATCTCGAATGAGTTTAGCTTAGGCTTCGTCGCTGAAACTGAAGCTCAAGTGAGTGAGCATTTGCAAGATCATATAGGACAGCTACCCATACAAGATAAGCGCTCGCGTGAGATACTGGCACAGATGGATATTGAAGAGCTACATCATCGGGAGCTGGCAATCAATAGCGGCGGTACAGCATTATCGCCCCCTATTCGCCATACCATGCGCTGGATGGCCAATCGTATGAAAGCCACTGCTTATCATTTATAAAGGTGTAAAGTCAAAAAATATATTTTACAATCAAAATAGCCCGCTAAAAATTCAAAATCTCATAAAATCTTTTAGTCGATAAAGTACTTCAAAATTCTGATAACTGAAGCTAATCTGTAGGATTTTTAACAATCCTACTATTGAGAGGCTTGATGCTAGTTTGATAGGGTATAAAAAATTTGTACAGTTTTTCATCAGTTTTTATAGCACTGAGCATATTTTATTAGCCAAACGTTTTAACTGCATGCAGTATTGCAGATGTTAATGGAACATCATTGATTAAAAATAACTTATTAACAACCAAGGTAACGATTGCCATGAGCCAACCCATAAGTCACGATAAACACCATAAATTTGCTACTCTAACCGCCCTAGCAACGGCTTGCACAATGATGCTTTCAGCTCCTGCCTTAGCTGCGACCCCTGATACGACTGCTGCACCGGCAATCAGTACCAGCGCACCGAGTGCTATTGACTCAAGCAAACGCATTATTCGCCGTGCACAGCCAAATGCAACTATCAGTAGTGTACAGCCAAGCCTTCCTGAAGCCGATGCTACTACCCCAACTACCGCTCAGTCTACGCCTCAGCAAAACAGTGCAGCTGCGCCAGCTCAGCCAACCCCTTACACACCTGTGGTTCCTGTAACTCCGAAACCTACAGGTGCCACGCAAGTTTATCAACGTGGTCCTATTACTAGTACTGGTGTTGACATTAGCGGTGGTCAGCTGGGCAATTTTCCAACGCCACAAGTACGTATCTCAGATATCAGTTTTGTGCCTACGCTATTGATTCCGCAGACAACGGGGCTTGGTACAGACAAGCTTGATGTCAGTTTACTTGATGACTTTATTAAAGAATTGTCACCTAACGCGCGTCATTATCCACCGAACTTCCCTAACCGCTCACAGCGCCACTATGCTCGCGAAAAAATTAAAGTAATGACCGAGTGGATTGAACCGTACGCCAGTGCACCTAATGCCTCTTACGATGTACTCTTGCGTGCTGCAAAACTTAACGGTATGGGTCGTAACTTAGACTTAGGTTCAGATTTTGCCGTTCGCGGTGGTAAATATGTCGATCGCGCTATCAAAGCCAAACCTGACAGTGGTGAAGCCAATTTCCTATATGGCATGATGTTATCAGAAGGTGGTGGGTTTAAAGAAGGGAAAAAGTATCTGGACAAGGCTGTTTCACTTGGTTATACCGAAGCAGAACAAAGCCTAGCTCAGTCAGACTTATTGAGCGATCGCCGTAACGAAGCCTTAGATCGCCTACGTCGACTCGAACAACAAGTGCCGGACAATAGCATCATTCGTCAACAGATCAAGCTGATTGAAGATGGCAAATTCTACATCTGGGACTTACCGGCACCGAACATCAACGTTAAACCGAACTCTCCAATTACCTAGATTTATTGTTATAAATACATACCGTTGATCTATATTATTAAATAAAGAGCTACCTTAAAAAGCGTGTTCGTTTTATATTGATATTGCATCAATCATAAAACAAACGCGCTTTTTTGTGGGCTAAGATATCTGTCTTAAGAAACTATCTATAAAACCATAATATTAACCATTACTTCTATCAGTCTGCGCCGTTCAATAATTAAGATTTAAACGTTAACAGTTAATGCATATAGTGTAAGCGCACAAGGTACGCTACACTCGTAAGTATATGGGCATTCGTTATAGAAGCACTTATTGAAAGCGTTATTTTACAAAATTCATCTACTGAGGTCTTCTATGTCATTTGCCAGTCTTACTGCAGTCCTGTCAGCATATGTTAAGAAAAAACCTATGCCTATCGCGTCAGTAGCAATGGCAGCGACCATGATGCTATTGACGGCCTGTAGTACAGTCTCAGTCAATAAGCAAACTCAGGCAAAAACCATTAAAAACCAGCGTGGTAGTATCGTTACTGAAAATAAGCTTAGTACGGCTACTTCTGCCACCCTATTGTCTGCCGGTCTCAATGAGCAAGCCTGCATACAGTATTTTGACCAATGTTTAGCACAATTAACCGATAGCATACTCAACGAACACTATAGATCCGCACTTGCTGTCTACGCTGAGATTCATTATGCAAAGGCGCTTCAACTTGCTAACTCAGCAGATTGTCAACAGGCTTTATCACGACCACCCCTTGACCCTTATTACGCTAATGCTCCTTTGACAGCAGAGCAAAAAGATACTCAAGAGCAAAATACCAACACCTGTGTCAACAGTTATCAGGCGCGGCTTTTTGATGCGATTAAACTTAGTTATACTTATTTATTTTATGATAGCTTAACCCACGATTTTGAAGAGGCTAGTACTGACAAAACTGTCGTGCGCCAACCCCAACGTATTCCAACCGATATCGATATCCAAACTCAAGACGTCTATAATGCGGCCACTAACAGCGTTGTTACACAGTTATATCGTTCAACAGACTCTTCAAATAGCATGATGGACAATACCAAAATAAAGTACCTGCCAACCAATGCTACGATTGATACTAGTAACAAGGCAGCAATTGCCAATCGAGCGCCGTTGCGTGGTAAGCCTACTGATCAGATTAACGTCATGAATATCCAAGTCGACAACTATGACCTCAACGTTTATCTACCTAATGAAAACAACTATCTACAAAACGCACATAAGCAAGCTTCTGCTCTTGCTGATTTGACTTCAACTTATGAGCTGCGTTTGACGGGACTAAACTCAGTCAGTAAGCGTCCAGGTCTTGGTGTCAGCTTGGTTGCCTCACTGGATGACCGTTATACGACTACTATCCGCCAACTATTAGCTTCATCGCTATCAGGTAAGCTATCTGCAATGGCAAGCAACGGTAGCATGGAAGATAGCGAAACGAGCACGCGCATCTATCCTACTGGGCATCTACTTATGACCGGTGTGGTAAAGCCAATAGGTGACAGTGTGCTTGACGTACTTAGTAGCAATCAGCTCGATATTCACTTATATAATCCCTATCGTAGTAACAGCGTCAATATCCTTGGTAATGACTATCCGCTTGCCGCTAACTTTTCTGCAGGTTATGGACTGTGGTTGGCAGAGAACCAGCTTGACGGTGTCGGTTATTTGAACTTACTGACGCGGCGTCAAGAAACAACACTGCCTAAACTATTTATGCTTGAACCTTATGATCCTAATAAGCGTGTGATTGTCATGATACATGGCTTAGCTTCCAGTCCTGCGACATGGGTTAACTTAACCAACGATATATTCAGTGATGACAAGCTACGTAACAACTATCAAGTATGGCAAATATTTTATCCGACCAACCTGCCTATTCTAGAAAATCGCTATCAGATTCAAAAGCTTCTTGAAACCACTTATCAACAAACAGATCCTAACGGACAAAATCGCGCTAGTAAAAACAGCGTGATTGTCAGCCACAGTATGGGAGCTATTATTTCTCGTATGATGCTCTCTGACGACAATTTGGCAAAAAATCTCGACGCATTAGATGATAAGAACTTAATTTCAGATAGCGCAAAACGTCAAATTGATCAAACTCTCAGACAGGCTTTTGGTAAGGAAGAGATTCGTAAGCGTTTCCAGCTGCAAACCTTACCACAGGTTGATACCGCTGTATTTTTGTCTGCGCCATTTCAGGGTACTGATTATGCAGACCGCTGGTTCACCCGTGCACTACGGCGTATTATATATTTGCCAATAAGCTTAGTAAAAACCGTTACTGATAATTTAGCTACTATTGCAACTCAAGGTGATTTGGCACAGAACCCGTTAGGTGCGCTATATCTGCAAAATGGTGCAAGTCAACTGAGTAACAAGTCCTCATTTATTCAGTTGACTAAAGACATCATTATCAACGATCGTATTACCTATCACTCCATTATTGCCAATAATGATACAGATATCACTCAAGGCTTGGCAAGAATGCAGCCCGGTGGAGCTAGGATAGACTTATCCCAAGCAACAAAAGCGGATACAAGTGGTGATACTGATATATCTTCTATACCGAGCGCACCACTGGTCGCCGCAGTGATGGTAGATGAAGATATTAGCCAAGCACTCACTGAGCGTTTATCTGATGGCATTGTGCCTTACACCAGTGCCCATCTCGATGGTGCTGCCTCCGAAACAGTAATCAGTGGCGGTCATAGTATCCAAGCTAACCCACAAACTATTTTGACGTTGCGCCGCATCTTGCACAAACAATTACAACAGTAAACTTCATTTAGAATAATGAGTAGCTTGTTATGCTTTTGCTGGTAGCAAACTATTCATAGCTCTAGTCAACATTGATGGTCTTTCTCAGAGCTTTGATTATAGGTAAAACACCCCTTAATTATTGGTGGTTATTAATGACGGACTAGTAGTCATTGAGTTAATGACGCTTACTATGCACAGCTTGCGTGTGTACCTATGGTGGCGCATAATATATGCACGTTAATGCATATTAATCTACTGATTTTATAGACAAATGACTTTAATTTATAAGGATATAAGTTATCTACTGCAATTAAGAACGTCTTAAATAAAGATATCTTTATTTAAGACGTTCTTAGCTGAATGTCATTTGTAGCTAAATAACAATTGGCTATTGCCCGTAATGCTCGTACTACTGATTACGGACAGTTACTTGAGCGTATCATGGAAGCTATCGCTAGTCAGCTAACAGGTAAAGGTAACCGTTTATGTTCGCTACGTTTATGATTGATCAGATGGATGCGCTAATGCTAGCGCGTATCCAATTTGCTTTTGTTATCTCTTTTCATATTGTCTTTCCTGCATTCTCTATTGGACTTGCCAGCTTTCTGACAGTGCTTGAATTTCGCTGGCTCAGGACCGGCGAGCCTATTTACGCTGAAGTCTATAAACATTGGGTAAAAATATTTGCCGTTGTTTTTGGCATGGGCGTGGTATCGGGCGTGGTCATGTCCTATCAGTTCGGAACCAACTGGGCAGTATTCTCAGACAGAGCTGGTAACGTCTTAGGTCCTCTACTCGCCTATGAAGTTCTGACCGCGTTCTTTTTAGAAGCTTCTTTCCTAGGAATTATGCTATTTGGTTGGGGCCGAGTCAGTAAGCGCATGCACTTTGCATCGACCGCTATTGTAGCCATTGGTACGCTCATTTCAGGGTTTTGGATTTTGGCGGCTAACAGCTTTATGCAAACGCCGCAGGGTTTTATGATGGGCGCTGACGGTCTACTCTATCCAACCAACTGGCTTGAGATTATTTTTAATCCCTCATTTCCTTACCGCTATGCACATATGATGACGGCAGCATTTTTGACCACTGCCTTTGTGATTGGTGGTATCGGTGCTTATTATATTCAGTCTAAAAAGCATACCGAACATCGTCAGCATGGCCGCGTTATGTTAGGTATGGCGATGGTCATGGCTATTTTTGTCGCCCCAGCGCAGGTCTTGATTGGCGATATGCATGGCTTAAATACTCTTGAACATCAACCTGCCAAAGTTGCAGCGATGGAAGGGCTTTGGGAAGATGAGCGCGGTGCGCCATTAATCCTGTTTGCTATCCCAGACCAAGAGGCACAAAAAAACCATTATGAAGTCAAAATACCTTATGTATCTGGTCTGATTTTAACTCATTCATTAGATGGTGAAGTTAAAGGGCTTAAGAACTGGGCCCCAGAGGACCAGCCTTATGTCCCTATCGTATTTTGGTCGTTTCGCGTTATGGTAGGTATTGGAACGCTGATGGTGTTAGTAGGATTATTTAGCCTCTATAAATACTTTAAAAAACAGCAGTTCAATCCTGAAAGTAAATGGTTCCACCGTGCATGGATGATGATGACGCCTCTTGGTTTCATTGCTCTGCTTGCTGGCTGGTTCGTTACCGAAACTGGTCGTCAGCCTTGGACGGTATATGGCGTGATTCGTACTGCTGAAAGTATGTCACCCGTTGCTGCACAGCAAGTGGCAACAACGCTGATTGGCTTTATCGTGCTGTATATCTTTGTTTTCGGTGCGGGTAGTTTCTATATCCTACGCTTGATTGCTCAAGGGCCTAAACCGTATGAAGACCCTGCGGATGACAACTTTTATGAGCATTCTATCACTGAGGGTCAAGGTCGTACGCTTAGTGGTGATAGCCATGCCAGTGAAAAGATGGAGCAACATGACTCTGAAGATCTTGATACGCCAGCGAATGATAAAGAAGATGGAGGGTTGCGCTAATGTTTAACTACGGTGATGTATTAGATTTACCTTTAATCTGGGGCGGACTAATCGCTCTATCTGTCTTTATTTATGTACTGCTTGATGGCTTTGACTTAGGTTGTGGCATTTTGTTCCCCTTTGCGGGCTCAGATAAAAACCGTAGCCGGATGATGAACTCTATTGCTCCCTTTTGGGATGGTAATGAGACTTGGCTAGTATTGGGCGGTGGTGGCTTGTTTGCCGCTTTCCCAGTCGCTTACGGTATTATTATGACGGGTCTCTACTTGCCCGTTACCGCAATGCTATTTGGTCTTATTATGCGCGGCGTGGCGTTTGAGTTTCGCTTTAAAGCTTCCTCACGCCGTCATGTCTGGGATACCTTCTTTTTTGTAGGTTCTGTGGTAGCTACTTTCTCTCAGGGAATTATGCTTGGTGCATTGGTTCAAGGGTTAGAGGCAAGCAACCGCTTGTATACTGGCGGCCCTTTTGATTGGTTCTCGCCTTTCCCAATTATGTGCGGGTTTGCACTTATTATCGGTTATGCGTTACTTGGCTCTACTTGGCTGATTATCAAAACTGAGCATAAACTGCAAATTTGGGCGCGCAAAGTCTCTGGCTGGATGCTAATGGCATTAGTAGCCGCGATGATTGCCGTCACGATATCTATGTTCTTCTCAGATATCGATGCTCTTGAAGGCTGGTTTAGCTTCCCAGGTTTGCTCTATCTTGCACCAATGCCAATTATTGTATTACTGCTATTCTTCTTAATGCGTAAGGACTTAAATACTGAGCGTGAATATCGTCCATTTTTATTGACGGTCGCTCTATTCTTGATGGGTTACATCGGTGTATGTTTCGCCATATTCCCTTATATAGTACCGTATCAGATGACGATTTATGAAGCTGCCGCTGCCGATACCTCACTATCCTTTATGCTTATTGGTGCAGTTATTATGCTGCCGATTATCTTAAGTTACACCGCTTTTGCGTATTATACCTTTAAAGGTAAATCTGATCATAATCCTATGTATTAATCAATAATAGTAGTATGCAATGGATAAATTAGAATGATTGTAGCTGCTGTACTAAATGATAGCAGCCACAATCAAAACGCAAATTGGGAGGTCACCATGAGAAAGCTTAGTAAGAAACAATCCCAATGGGCATGGTTCATTGGTTTATATCTAGCAGGTTTTTTAGTTATCTTTACTATTGCCCAATTAATCAAATTGGCGATGGGCGTTTAAAATATTATTTATGTGATAAAAAAGCAGCGCTGATCATAAGATTAGCGCTGCTTTTTATTATCAAACTTCTTTCATTATCGTACTAATCAAGCGCCATAATGATTATCCGCGCCTTTACTGTTAATAAAATCATTTACTTGCTCTAGACGCTCAGGCGTACCAACGTCTATCCAGTTATCTTTAATCACTTCAGCGGTAATCTGAAACTTAATCATCGCCTGCTTAAGCAATGGCGCTAGTGCCGCTGGTTGCCCCGTTACCAGTCCATCAACCAATCTAGGTGACATCACGCTAATACCGGCAAAGGTATATTTGTCCGCATCACCAACTGGATTCTCACTGGCCAAACCATTATTGATAGCGAAGTCACCACCATCATTATGTTCTGGATTATCAATTAATAATAGATGTGCACGCTGATCGGCACTTAGCTCATAATTCTGCAACTGAGCAAAATCATATGTCGTCCAGACATCGGAGTTGACTAGGATAAAAGGTTCATCTCGTAATTTACCCATTTGTAGCGCTTGAAAAATCCCACCTGCGGTCTCTAAAGGCTCATCATCTTCAACTGACCAATGCAAAGTCACCCTGTATTGCGACCCATCGCCCAGTGTATCCATTAGTTTGTCAGCAAGCCATGAGACATTGATAGTAATATCAGTGATGCCCGCTGCTTGTAACGCTTGAATATGCCAGACAATTAGCGGCTGTCCACCGACTTCAACTAAAGGTTTGGGGGTTTCAAGAGTTAATGGACGCAGGCGTGTCCCCTTGCCAGCGGCCAAAATCATTGCTTGCGTTATAACAGACATGCACGCTCCTTATTAAAATCATTATTTTGGTAATCAACTCAATTCATTGACATCTATTACGATGCAAACTTGTCTTGATAAGCAGGTAATACGCTATCTTGTAGCCATTGATTAAAAGGTAGTACAGCTAGCTTCATAGCATCATTACCCTGTTCAGCCAGCCAATTTAACTCAAGAAGGAGATCGCTCATGACCTTTGGAATATCAGCCAAATAGCGGTTTTTACCATCACGCTCAGACAAACGAATAAAAATTCCTAATACCTTTAGATGTCGTTGTACACCCATCACATTCAAATCATGTTCAAACTGCTCAGCACTGTCCGCTGTCGGTAGCATTGCTAGCTGCTGCAATTGCCAGAAATCATTAACCCAGCTTGATACCTGACTCTCTGGCCATTCAACATATGCATCACGCACTAAGGATACCAAATCATAAGTATATGCACCGATTACAGCATCTTGAAAATCAATGACGCCTAAGCGCGAATGATCTGCTTGATCTTGCATTAAGTTGCGACTGTGATAATCACGATGAACAATCACCTGCGGTTGAGTCAAAATATCATCGATTAAGGCCGATTTTAGATTTTCCCATAACTTCTCATTAAGGCTTACACCAATATAAGGTATGAACCAATCACGGAACAAATCCATTTCACGATTGAGCATTGCGCTATCATAATCAGGCAGTTCGTGCTCTACGCGAGCTGTCTGCACAGGCGTTTTTTGTAAATCGACTAATGTTTTCATCGCCAACTGGTAACAGTCATTCACCTTTGCAGTTGGCGCATCAACTAATAAGTGCGCGAACTCTGTCGCTCCAAAATCTTGTAGTACCAAAAACCCTTGTGCCATATCTTGGGCAATAAGCTCTGGCACATTGATTGCAGGCGCCATCAGCTTAGTAACGTTGACAAACTGCTGCATTGCTTCTTGCTCATCAGCGGAATCCATGACGATATACCGTGCTGCTGGGGTATCATCGCTGCTGTTAGCATCAAACAGTTGTATGCGATGGTACTGGCGTGCACTGGCATCACCCGGTAAGCTATCAAGAATAAACGTTTGATCTTCAAATACTTGCTGCAACCAGTTCTCTAATTGCTGCTGACGGGTACTGTTATCGACATCAGTATTGATATTAGTATTGGCATCAGGCTGTAAAACTATATGGTCTGTCATAAAGTGCATCGCAGGTTAACAGTCAATAAGCTTAAGTACTTGATAATTGTAAGAACAATAATACTGAAAATACAATCGTCAAAAATACCTAGCATTAATGACTAAATTAGTAATAAATAAAGTGAATACTTGCTAAAATGACGAGCTATTTTTATTTGCTGGACGTTTTAGGTTATTTTTAAGCCTCATTTTATGCGCTGTGCTGAGCATTAATGGTAAAAACGTCTTGCTACGTCATAAAATTTGATGAATAGTGTAGCTGATTTGGTTTTTTTTGACTATGATAACTCATCAATAGTTGTAATATGACCGGATATCCAAATCTATATTATCGTATAGTGGTCAGATATACCTTTGCTATTGACTCGTTTTTATTGGCTCAAACTGGTTTTTTATCAGTCTAGCTTAGATATAGGACGAGATTAAAATATACAACTGAACCAAATATCGCAACCCCATAGGCTTTGCAATCATAGGTGTGCCCTTGTTATATTCTCCGCTTTACCAAAGCATTCGTTTGATTTTATTTGGTGCCTTGAGCTTGACCGGCTTGACTGTGAGCGCTGCTACAGTAATGAGCGATGATAAGCAGGCAGCACCGTTAATCTCTGACAGCCCTAGTATTGCTAGTGCTCCTACCAAAGAATACAGCAATAGCTATAGTAATGAGTTAAGCACTATACCAAAGACAGATTTGGACTCTTCAACCACTATTGAGCTTGCCAACTCTGAGCAAATTGCTGTCGCGCCGATTAGCAATCAGACTAAAGATACCAGTTATAACTTAACTTCTAGCGATGATTTCATCTCTAATAGCAAATTAACTGCTGATAATGTAATTACTGAAACTGACACCATAGCTGCGCTGCCAGTAACTGAAACTACTCAAAACCTAGCTCTTGAAGCAGAGCGATCATTCAATAAAAGCGATAATAAGAGTTCAACGCAGACACGTCAAAATACGAATAAGAATTCAGCAATTGATAACAATCGTCTTAATCTTAATGATGAAAGTGTTCAAGACAGTCTGATGCGTTTAGCAGAATTTTATGAGCTGACTCCAGATACTGATCCGTCAACTTTAAGAAATAATGACCATACTATAAACTCTGAACAGACTACTAGCTCTGAACAAGACGGTATTCAAAATACGCTAACGCCTACGCCGCAAACCATTCCAAAAGTAGGTGAAAACTTAAGGCTACTTCCAAGGGTCGTAGATAGCGCTCAGCGCTGTGAAGGCCAATGGGTTAATCCTAAACGTAATCCTAATTACCAGCGCGCAGTAAATGAAGCAGGCGGACAGGCAAATACCAATCTTAACGGCGTTCCTAATAATCAAGCGCCACTGTTTGCGGAGTCTGATTACGGCTACTACGATAATGTAGATTATGCTGAGCTATCAGGCAACGTCATTATCGACCAAGGCACTCAGCATATCGAAGCCGATAAAGTCGTGCTTGATTTGACCAATGGCGTTGCTGCTGCGCAAGGCAAAGTGATGTTTACTGACCAAGCCACTGGCAATGGCAACACTCGAAATAATGGTAAAGTTGGTATTACGAACAAGGCTGCACAGGGTGGTCTCATCGGTGTTGCAGATAACTTGGCTTATAATACTGAGACTGGACAATCAACTGCTGATGAAGTGGCTTTTGCCAGTGTGGAATTGCAAGCACATGGCTACGCCAAGCGTTTGAATCGACCTAACGACACTCAGTATGAGCTTGATGAGGTGATGTTCAGCACCTGTCCGCCCACAAATCGCAAGTGGCAATTCGATGCTAAAAGCATTGATCTAGATACTGAGACTGGGCGCGGTGAAGCTTATAATACTACCTTTCGTATCGCTGATGTACCTGTCTTCTATTTACCTTACTTCAACTTTCCTATCGACAGCCGCCGTAGTAGTGGATTCTTATTACCTAGCGCGAGTATCGGTAGCGAAAGTGGTCTCGAAATCGACATCCCTTATTATTTTAATTTAGCACCTAACTATGATGCCACGTTAAATACCCATCTCTATACCAATCGTAATCCGATGCTCTCAGGTGAATTCCGTTATTTAACTGAGCAATATGGCGAAGGTATCTTTAACGGCTCATATTTACCTAATGACAAAGAGTATGACGATGAGGATCGGAGTAGCTTTTTCTATGATCATTATTGGTCATCGAATAGCATTCCACGTTTGAGTGGTGATGCGAAGTACAGTTATGTGTCTGACGAAGACTACCTTAACGACTTTGATACGCTGGGTTTATCAGACAATACGTTGAACCTGCCAAGACGTGCCCGACTTAATTATTACAATGATTATGTTAATGGTGAGCTAAAACTTGAAACGTTCCAAACGCTCAGTGCATTTACTAACGCAGGCGATGCGCTAGAAGATAAAGATAAGCCCTACTCACGTCTACCACAGTTATCATTAAATTACCGCCTACCATGGTTAGATGCCTTTGATATTACTGGCGTTCACGACTCAGCTTACTTCAAAAAATCCATTGATGATGGTTCTGAAGATGAAAAGAGCGGTGTACGTGTCTATAACAAGTTAAGCACTACTTATCCGATTGAAGCTGCATGGGGTTATGTAAAACCCAAGCTTAGCCTGCAACACCTGTACACCTCGTATGATCAAGATAGCTTAGAGGATAACCAATTAAATAAAGAGGACGGTAATCAATCAGTATTTGTACCACAAGCTAGTATTGATGCTGGTCTGCACTTTTATCGCCCTGGTTCACCATTTGGTGCCTTCGACGATACAATGGGCGGCTATCAGCTACTTAGTCCGCGTCTAAAATATACTTACTCACCATTTGAAGACCAAAACGATATTCCTAACTTCAATACTCGTATTGCGTCTATTAACTATGAACAGCTATTTTCGGACAGTTGGTTCTTAGGACATGATCGCTTGCAAGACTTGCATGCCATTACTCCAGGTATCAATTATCGTTACATCGACGCAACGGGTGTGACACGTTTTGATGGTAGCATTGCAGAGCAGTTCTATTATGGTGATGGGCGCGTCACTCTTGATGATCAGACGCCAGTATTTAACACCTCATCATCTGGAATGGTATGGAATGCTAGCACCCAACCTTACAATAACGTATGGGTTGATGTTAGTGGCGCTTTAAATAACAGCTACGACCTCAATTATCTTACGACAGAGCTACGCTATCAGCCGTCAGATAATAGCTTATTTAACGTCGGTTTTGTCAAACGCCAGCGTGATGAGAATACTGACCAATTGCCATTATCTGCATTTACAGCATCGGCAATTTTCCCTGTTAATAACAGTTGGCGCGTGTTGGCACAAGGACAATACGATTATCGTAGTGATAAAATGCTAGATGCACTCGTCGGTATTGATTATGAAGACTGCTGTATTGGTTTTGCAGTTTATGGTCGCCGCTACTATAATGATTTAAACCTTAAAGAGAAACCTACGCAAGCGATTATGGCAGAGATTAGGCTCAACGGGCTTGGCAGTGGTAGCAGTCGTCTCACCCGCTTACTTGCGGATAAGGTCTTAGGCTTTGAGCCAGTACAAACTGCTTGGAAAGATTAGCAGAAATTTTTAGAAATATTGATTTAGCAGTCTTAAATTAATGAGCGATAATGTAGTAATTGAAGCAATTCAATAGACTAAACAATCACGTAATAACATTGTGGGCAAGAGTATTCAATATATGATTATTCGTAATGTAACCTGCGAATAATTATGAAGATCATTGCCCAAACACCATCCGATGCGATGACATTGATGAGGAGCATCATGAGATTTTTTTCTTTACGTCAGACCAGCCGTGCTGTACTAATTTCTATGGGTATGAGCGCAGGCATTTTAATAAGCTTTAGTAGTCAAGCAGCAACTGTTAAACCTGCAAATGCGCAACCAAACGTTGCAACTGCTAGTCAAAACAACAATGCTCGCTTAACGCCTGCTAATAGTACTGACGGTATTATTGCTCTAGTCAATGATAACGCTATCTTAAAAAGCGACTTAGTCGATGCTATTGCTCAAACCCAAGCACGTGCGCAAGCAGCTGGCGAGCCTATCGCCAATTCAGCGCAATTGCAGTCTGAGGTATTAAATGCATTGATTCTACGTGAGTTGCAACTCTCGTTAATCAATCGTGTCGGTCTCAAGGCCGATGAAGCAGCCATCAATCAACGTCTTGCACAAATTGCTCAGTCTGAAGGACTCGGTAGTATTAGCGCTCTACAGCAACGTCTAGATGCCAATCAAGCAGGAAGCTATGCCGCTTTACGTTCACAACTGATTGAAGACGCTGCTATTCAGTCTTTGCAACAGCGCCAAATCACCAGCCGTGTACGTATCAGTGAGCAAGATATTGATGCGTTTTTGAACTCTCCGGAAGCCAAGCGCCTAAATCAAAGTGAATATCAAACTATTCACGTTCGCGTACCGTATATAGATGACTATAGTCGCTTATCTGAAGCTCAACGTAGTGAGGCGCTAAAAGTCGCTCAAGTATTACGTACTCGTCTACAAGCGCCAAATGTCGATGTTGAAGCTGCTGTAGCCGCAGCCCAAGGCAGCTATCCAATTCCGTTACAAGGTGGCGATATGGGTTTTCATAAAGCTGCTGCTCTGCCCATAGAGCTCTCTAGCGAGATTACTAAGCTTGAAGTTGGTGCCGTTAGCGCTCCACTAGTGACCCCTGAAGGCATTGATATTATTAAACTGGCTAATAAAAAAGCTAGTGACACTATGATTATACCGCAGTGGCATGCTCGTCATATATTGGTCAAAGTGGATGAGCTACAAACTGATGCACTTGCTGAACAGAAGATTAACGATCTATATGATCAGCTACGTAAAGGTGCAGATTTTGCAGATCTAGCATCAACTTATTCAGATGATCCAGGTTCAGCGGGACGTGGCGGTGATCTTGATTGGGTAAGCGAAGAAGATATGGTTGGCCCATTTGAAGCTGTTATGAAAAACACTACCGTTGGTGATTACTCTGCGCCCTTTAAAACTCAGTTTGGTTGGCATATTTTAAAAGTCGAAGGTAAACGCCAACGGGATGTCAGCGAGCAGTATCGCCGCAACATGGCTCGTCAAGCACTGTATCAACGCTTAGCACCACAAGCCCAAGAAGATTGGTTACAAGAGTTACGTGCTGGTGCTTACATCCAAGTGCTTAATTGATATCTAGATATCATATTTTTAGCTTAAGTTACAGCTGATAGATTTTTAAGGGCGTATACAGATGTATATGCCCTTTTTATTATTTTAAAATCCGTTTATAGCAATTAAATTTTCAATTAATCATTAAGAAATCTCAATGTTTTTTACGCCCCGCAAGTCGCTTATTATATGCTAGTATTATTACAACCAACTAGAGTTTGGTTTTGTTGGTTTATTGTTAACTTAAATCCTTTTATAACTGTTTGTACTATTCCTAACCATTATTCACAATAACTGTAACAATCAGCTGATGTTTGGTAAATATAATGCTCCAACAGTTTGCTAAGCCCAAGTAGTTTTTCATTAATCTCATTGCTATAAATGAAAAATCTTACGAGGTAGCATTTTAGGGACTGTCATGAATATTATAAATATAAAAACACTGCATCGCAGTGCATCTTTTACACCTCCATAATCATATTTGATATTTAGGATACATAAACGTGGACAATAAATTAACTGGTAGCGACTTAACTCGAGCGATGTTAGATCGTGGCGATAAACAGATTTGGTGTGCAGTAGACGATGATAGTGATGAGCGTGCTATTAGCGATCAAATTGATAATGACTTTACGGCTCGTATTGTGTCTTTTCGCGATGGAAAATTTTTCTGTACCGCTGGTATGACATGGTTGTACGCTGTACCCATCAAAATCAGTGTACTTACTCAAGAAGAAGTGGGTTTGTAATTATAACTGGCTTAACTAACAATTGAAGTAACCTATCTTATTTCAAAGAGGTGATTGTAGGTGAGATAAACGTGCTTGAAAATCATTATTGCTTTTAAAGGTATATGCAAATGCATATGCTTTTTATATTTAGAGCTACTGTATTTAGTTTGGTAGAACCTTATCATTTAACGAAATAGTACACAAAGAAAAGCCCCGAACCTAGGGCGATTGGTTCGGGGCTTTAACGCTTCATATTGTTATTATTATTGTTTCTTCCTTCGCGACTCATCCTAAGTCACAAACAGTAGCCTATAAGACAGCGGGCTGACCTGTTCTTGTATTGCTACTGTCTCAACACCGCCTCCTTGCCTATCCTTGTGTCGATGGTGCTATTGTATTGGAATCATATATGAGTAGCTAGAGGCTAAAAACCCTATTTGTTGTACGCTTTAGCTTACATTTATCCGCCTAACTGAATAGAAAGAATAGCTGCGCGCTAAACGATGATGTTAACTAAAATCCGCCTGTTCTTCTGCATGCTCTTTTGAGACTTTGGTTCCTTCCTTTTTGCCTTCTTCAATTTTGTTTTCTGTTTCTTTGATATCTTCAGTTTGAGCGGTAGGAGCATTTTGTTCCTGCTTACTCGCCTCTTCTGGTTCGTACTGTAAAGTAGTCATAACAGGGAAATGATCAGAGCCAATAGAAGGCATACGCTGAATATCAACCACGGTAAAGCAAGCACTATGAAATATATGATCTAATGCCCAGCGTAAAAACGGATATTTGACATGAAAGGTATTAATAAAATGTCGACCGATACGCGGATCTAATAAACCTGAAATGCGTTGAAAGCGGCGAGTCGTCTTTGACCATGCTACATCATTGAGATCACCCGCTAATATCGCGGTTTGATCATTATCTTTGATGTGTTTGCCAACCATAAGTAGCTCAGCATCACGGGTAGTTGACTTATCTGCTTCCGTCGGACTTGGCGGCATCGGGTGTAAGCAGTACAACCAAATAACTCGACCACTTTGCAGGCGCATCTGAGTATGAATAGAGGGTATATCATCTATCATTAAATACTTAACTTGAGGATCTATCAGCTCAAGCTTAGAATATAGATGCATACCATACAGATTGTCTAGCGGTACTTTTACAGTATAAGGATAATCTGCTTCAATTTGATGTAGAGCTTTTTCCCACTTCTCATCACTCTCCAACGTAATTAAAATATCAGGCTGTCTTTGATTAACCAAATCGACCAATTTTTGCATTTTATCATTGGGAGTAAGGACGTTTGATACCATTATTTTAAGCTGATGGGCTTGCCCTTCTGGTTTGTCTTTTGCATTCTGAACTTCTTTTTTCCAAAGCTTAGTATATGGTAATACCATTCTGAGCTGAAAAGCCAAAGTAAGACTTAGAGCTATAAATAACAACCATTGTCCTAACTGCCAGTCTGGCCAAAACATTAACATGCCAACCCATGCAATGACGCCCAGTACCATTATCTGAATACGGGGAAATTCAACACCTCGCACCCACCAATTATCAAGAGGCAACCAACCCCATACCGTTACAAATGCGATAAACCCTGCTAACCACTGTGCGCCATAATATAATAGGGAGAGATCCATAGTATGTATTAACCGTTTATTAAATTGATGGTTGAAGTGATAATTATATCCGTCATCATTAGATGACAAAAGCCTGTATTATTCTCATCTAAAGTGATAATAGAAGCCTACTTTAGCATTTCATAAGACTATAGCCTACTATTGAACATTAATTAAGCCTAGCCTTCCGTAAAATACTACAATTTTGACCCCTACCATAAATAAAGAGCTAAACATTTAACCCTATTTTAACTCAATACTATTAAAGATTAGTAAATCTAATGAATATTATTACAATAGCAATAACTAAAAGTTATAATTATCATAATTAATAGTGAATAGAAAATGCTTAAAATTAGTTAAAAATCCTTGCTTTTTATAACTATTCACGGCATTGTTATTGGTTGGCGATGCAATAAATAATTGTAAGAAGGATTAAGTTTCATGAGTAATTTAACAGTAGGTTTGGTAGGCTGGCGCGGTATGGTTGGGTCAGTATTGATACAACGTATGCAAGAAGAAAATGACTTCGATGGTATTACACCCGTATTTTTTTCAACCAGTAACGCTGGTGGTAATGCGCCAAGCTTTGATGGTATTAAGACCAGCCAACTAAAAGATGCTCATGATATTGCAGCACTAAGTGATTGTGATGTAATTATTACCTGCCAAGGTGGCGACTATACCTCAAAAGTACACCAACCATTGCGTGAAAATGGCTGGAATGGCTATTGGATTGATGCGGCAAGCACATTACGCATGGAAGACGATAGCATTATCATTCTTGATCCAGTCAATCGTACTGTTATTGATAGTGCCTTAGCTAACGGCAAAAAAGACTTTATCGGTGGCAACTGTACGGTGTCACTGATGCTAATGGCTATCGGTGAGTTATTTAACAAAGGCTGGGTCGAATGGGTCAGTGCCATGACTTATCAAGCAGCGAGTGGCTCAGGCGCAAACAATATGCGTGAGTTAATTAATGGTATGGGCGTACTACATGATGCTGTCAAAGACGAGCTGGCTGATCCTGCAAGCGCCATCCTTGAAATCGATAAAAAAATCGCCCAAACTCAACGCTCGGACGACTTTCCTAAGCAATACTTTGGCGTACCATTAGCCGGTAGTTTGATCCCCTATATTGATGCGCAACTAGAAAACAAGCAGTCACGTGAAGAGTGGAAAGGCGGCGTTGAAACCAATAAAATTCTTGGCAACTCTGAAGCTAACAACATTCCTATCGATGGCATGTGTGTGCGCATTGGTGCAATGCGCTGTCATGCACAAGGTCTAACTATTAAGCTAAAAAAAGATATTCCGTTAGAAGAAATTGAAGCAGCACTGAAAAACAGTGGCAATGAGTGGTTAGATTTGGTCGAAGATAATAAGGAAGCCACCATGAACCGCTTAACACCAGTGGCAGTAACGGGTACTTTGACAGTGGCATTAGGGCGCTTGCGTAAGCTTAATATGGGTCCTGAATATCTAGGGGCCTTTACGGTTGGCGACCAACTATTATGGGGTGCAGCTGAACCATTACGCCGTATGCTAAACATCATCCGTGAGCAAAACAGCTAAGATTATTCCTCTAAAAGTCAAATACGAAAAAGACAGCGCTTGCTGTCTTTTTTTATGGGTATATCATTTCCAAAAATGTGAGTAGCACGGAAAAAGAGTATAGGTATTATATTTGGTAGACTTAGCAAATTCGACACTGCTAGTCATATGCTTTGAGGCTAGTATTATTTTGGCTGATAAGCGATCATAACTTCATTGCGGCGCATAAATGGCAGCGTCCATGGCGGATTATAGCGTGCTAATTCAGGAACTCCAGTCATTTCCAATTTCTGTGTATTCATCCAAGACTGCAACTCCTGCGTTTTTTCTGCTACCTTTTTACTGCCTGCCAACCCTGAGAATTTAATAACGCCATAAGTCTGCGCGGGTATTTCTTTAATCGTGATGTTTGAATTATTTGGTTTAGGCAATGTTTGCATTGTATACTGGCTTGGCATAGTAAATTGTACGCGCCATTTACCATCGGCTTGTTGCATATTTACTGGCGCAGTCATGGCAATTTTCTGTGATTCGTCGCTACCTTTTTTAACTTCAGGCTGCATGGTAACGGGAGCCGTCATACTAACCTTGCTACTTTCCCCGCTTGGCGCGGTATTATTGCCAAAGATGTAATCTGCTAATATCTTAAATCCTTCGCGGCTGGCAGCGTCTTGATCACCTGTTACCCAAGTCTGCGCCACCAGCTGCTCATCGTAACGACGCAACTCAAAGTTATCAATTTGTGACAAAACGGTATAGTCTGGCTCTTCGGTAGCCATAGCTGCTCCTGATATAAATAATAAGCTGCTTAGTAGTAAACAGATTGCTTTGGTCATATTATGTCTCCACTATTCAAAAGCAGTGCTTGACGGCTTTTGTTAGTACCATACTTCATTACCTCGTTTTCTACTTTAACAAGCATTAAGTTGCGCTGTCTGTATCTTTTGGTTGTAGCTGGACAATATCAAATACCTATATTGATGACCCATAAACATCTATGTCCAAAAAATGGCTAACAATGCTATAATTAGCGCCATTTTCATAGCTTAAATAGCGGTTATTATATGCAATTTGTCTTACATAAAACGGCCAGCGGCGAGACGCGTGCACGCCGTGGTACAGTTCATCTTAATCATGGCGACGTGCAAACGCCTGCCTTTATGCCCGTTGGTACTTATGGTACGGTCAAAGGTATGCTGCCACGTGATATTGAAGCCATTGGCGCTGATATCGTGTTAGGTAACACCTTCCACTTATGGCTACGTCCAGGTACCGAAGTTATCGATAAATTCGGTGGCTTGCACAAATTTATGCATTGGAATAAGCCTATCCTAACCGATTCGGGTGGTTTCCAAGTATTTAGCCTTGGCGCAATGCGTAAAATTACTGAAGAAGGGGTCGACTTCAAATCCCCTATTGATGGTGCTAAGGTGTTTTTATCACCAGAAAAGTCGATGCAGATTCAATATAGCTTAAACTCAGATATCGTCATGCAATTTGATGAATGTACGCCTTATCCAGCGACTCACGATGAAGCCAAAAAATCTTTAGAGCTATCACTACGTTGGGGACAGCGCTGCGTTGACGAGCATAACAGATTAGGCAGTACCAATGCCCTATTCGGCATCATCCAAGGCAGTATGTACCCAGATTTGCGCAAGCAATCACTTGAAGGTCTACTAGAGATTGGTTTCGATGGTTATGCAATAGGTGGTCTGTCTGTTGGTGAGCCAAAAGATGAGATGATGGATGTTTTAGATTATATGCCAGATGCGATGCCAGCAGACAAGCCACGTTATCTCATGGGTGTTGGTAAGCCTGAAGATATCGTTGAAGCAGTGCGCCGAGGTGTCGATATGTTTGACTGCGTCATGCCGACTCGTAACGCCCGTAACGGTCATTACTTCGTCACAGGCGACACAGACAACGCTGGTGTGGTACGTATCCGTAATAGCCAGTATCGTAACGATGAAGGCTCATTAGATCCTGAGTGCGACTGCTATACTTGCCAAAACTTTAGCCGTGCCTATTTATATCATCTTAATAAGTGCAAAGAGATGCTAGGCGCTCAATTAGCAACGATTCATAACTTACGTTATTACCAGCGTTTGATGCAAGGTATCAGAGACGCTATTGAACAAGACATCTTCGATGAGTTCGTTAGTGAGTTTTACAGTAAGCGCGGTCAAACGGTTCCTGAGCTAAACCTGCGCTAATCATAGTTTTTGAGATTGGCACGCATAAAAAAAGGGCTTAAGATAATTCTTAAGCCCTTTTTTACTACTTACCAATTTTATGACTTAACACTCGCAAGCTCTAACCTATTAGCGTGGTAATAAATACTACAACTACGGCAATCGGAGCAACAAATTTAGCCACTACTTGCCAAAGCTGCCAAGCACCATTGGACAAGCCAAGCTCCTGCTGGATACTATTCTGATCCATTTTCCAACCAAAGAATACGATCGCTGCAAGACCTGTTAAAGGTAACATGAATTTACTAGTGATTTTGTCTAGAATATCAAAGATACCATTACCCATAATAGTAAAATCAGACCATAGGTTAAATGATAACAGTGCAGCAATACCTAGCAGCCAAATTACCGTACTTGCCACAATAGTCGATACAGTACGACTCATTGAAGTGCGCTCTTCTAGAAACTCAACTGTCGGCTCAAGTAATGAGATTGACGAAGTTACTGCAGCAAAAGTAATCAATAAGAAGAACAAAGTACCAATAATAGTACCAGCGCCCATACTACCAAAAGCAATCGGTAGGCTTACAAAGATAAGTCCAGGACCTGAAGCAGGATCAAGACCATTGCTAAAGATGATTGGGAAGATTGCTAGCCCAGCAGCCAAAGCAATAACTGTATCGAGAATAACAACAGTACGTGCCGTTTTGAGTAAGTTCACTTCACGACCCAGATATGAGCCATAAGCAACCATGATACCCATACCAATAGATAGCGTAAAGAAGGCATGACCTAATGCTGCGAGCATCACATCAGCAGTCAATTTGCTAAGGTCTGGGGCAAACAAATAGCTAACTGCCTCACCAAAACCGCCATTCATAACGTTGTAACCAACGATAACGAATAAAATAACACCTAATAGCGGCATTAAAATTTTAGCAGTATTTTCAATACCCTTAGTCACACCTATACCAACGATCAAAGCAGTAATGATCATGAATACGGTATGCCAAATCGTCAATGTACCTGCTGAAGCTAGCATAGCATCAAAGGTCGCAGCGACAGAATCACTATCTTGACCTGTAAAACTTCCTGTACCTACTTTAGTAATATAGTTAAGTGCCCACCCACCAATAACGCTATAAAACGATAGAATTAAGAAGCCACCTAAAATACCAGTAGCACCAACAATACCCCAACTACGTGATTTGCCTTCGCTTGCTGCTACATCCGCAAAAGAGTTGATAGGGTTTTTTTGGCCACGGCGACCGATTAACCATTCGGCTACTAAGATTGGAAAACCAACCAACGCGATACAGAACAAGTAAGCAATAACAAAAGCTGAACCACCGCTTTCACCGACCATATATGGAAATTTCCATATATTTCCTAAACCAACTGCTGATCCTACTGCTGCCAGTACAAAGCCAAAGCTTGAGCTCCATTGAGCATGTTCTTTTTTATTGATAGCCATTTTTCTTTCCTCGTGCTTCACTTAATGCTGTCCATAATCATCCCTGATTATTATAAATAGTTATAATTAATATCAAGCTATTTAGTCAACGCATCAATGTGACGCGCTCAGCAACATTAAGAAAGAATTGTTTACAATACCGTAAACGCTCAGTTTCTGCTAAGCGGCCAAAAAAGTCAAGTAGTCATAAACATAAAAAGCCATAACAATTATGTATGGCTCGTTTAAATACTGGGGTTGATATAAAAGGATTTAGTGACTTGGTAGTACTATGCTAACGTACCACTCCACGTTTACTATGCTGCAACGAGTCAATGAGCAACTG
The DNA here is from genome assembly GCF_040309845.1 of Psychrobacter sp. S1-30-MNA-CIBAN-0213. Taxonomy (NCBI): domain Bacteria; kingdom Pseudomonadati; phylum Pseudomonadota; class Gammaproteobacteria; order Moraxellales; family Moraxellaceae; genus Psychrobacter; species Psychrobacter sp. S1-30-MNA-CIBAN-0213. Next base: position 187,221 of record NZ_JBEOPE010000005.1, read on the forward strand.
GATTTTTGGCTCTTTTGGTAGTAAATCTTCCTGTAGAACTTTAAGAGATTGTACAGTCGTTAGCCCAGATCTAAATATAGTGAGATAAGCTTGGCGTAATGCATCAATGGTCTGTTGTGACCAGCCCTTGCGACGCATGCCTTCGATATTAAGTCCATGCGCATGTGCTGGGTTACCTGATACCATAGTAAAGGCAGCAACATCTTTTAAGATTAAGCTAGCACCGCCGACTAAACTATAATCATCTACTCGGCAAAACTGATGTATACCTGAGTTACCACCTATAACCGTATTGTTACCAATAGTCACATGTCCTGCAATACCCACATTATTTGCGACAACATTATGATCGCCTATTAAGCAATCATGAGCGACATGGGTATTAACCATGAATAAATTATGACTGCCAATTTTGGTCAAACCTTTATCTTGCACGGTACCGCGATGCAAGCTACAAGCTTCACGAATACTATTATGGTCACCAATCTCAAGCCAAGTGCGCTCACCAGCGTACTTCAAATCTTGTGGGTTCTCACCGATACTTGCAAACTGAAAGATCTCATTATGTTTACCAATACGCGTTAGTTTAGTCACTACCACATGACGATGCAAAATGGTGTGCGCACCTATCGTTACCTCATCACCAACGATACAATATGGTCCGATAATTGCTGTCTCATCAATCGTAGCAGATGGTGAGATGAGCGCTGTGGGATGAATCTGACTCATAATGCAGGCCTTTGTATCATTTGATGCGAGTAAATGGTAAAACAGATAGTCTAGCCTTAATGATAATGCTAATACTAATTCCGATCATAAATATGATTATTAATGATTATTCTCATCGCCAGTATTGACGTCAATCTTTAAACACGCTAGCCAACTATTAATTTAAAAGCAATTAGTATTACTAGCTCTTTATTGCTCTTGACGAGCTATCATCACCTGAGCACTAGCAGCCAGCTCATCTTCAACGTGTACTGTACAATCGAACTTATAGATACCATGCTTTTGCATCACTGTTTTGGCGCGGATAATTAGCTGATCACCAGGAATCACTCGGCGTTTAAAACGAACCTTATCAACCCCTGCAAACAGATATAAATAACCATCCTCTGCGGTCAAACCAGCACTAATAAAGCCTAACACCCCTGAAACTTGAGCCATAGACTCAACCATTAACACCCCTGGCATAATAGGCTCGTCAGGGAAGTGACCATTAAAAAACTCTTCATTGATGGTCACATTTTTGATACCAGTAATACATTCACCAGGCTTACAAGCGGTGATTTTATCGACCAACATAAACGGATAACGATGTGGTAGATAGTGCTTGAGCGTATGATAAGTCAACGGCAGTGTTAAGCCTTGTTCAGATAGTGTTTTGATGTCTTCATCATTTAAAGTATCTATATCTGTGGCGCTCATAATGGGGCTTCCTTGCTTTTTTGCGTACTGTTTATGATTAATAGTGTTGTTTATTCTAGTGTTAGCTATTATATTATTGACAATATTGTTGATAGTTAAAATTCGATGTATTTAGCCATCACCTAATTGCTTAAAGCGTACTGCTGCCCGTCGCCACTTAGCGGTTGGCATTGCTGACGTCCCTGACGAATAAGAACCAGCAACTTTAATAGACTTAGTCACCATGGTCATGCCTGATAAAGTAACATCATCTGTGATTTCAATATGACCAGTAATACCTACTGCCCCGCCAATAATGCAGCGCTTGCCAATAGTAGTACTACCAGCGATACCTGTATTGGCAGCGATAGCGGTTCCCGCACCAATGCGGACGTTATGTGCGACCTGTACTAAATTATCAATAATCACGTGATCGCCGATAACAGTATCATCAATTGCCCCACGGTCAATACAGGTATTACTACCAATACGTACATGGTTTCCAATTATCACACGACCAAGCTGTGCAATACGCTCCCAACCACTGCTGCTCGGATCTCGCGTCGGTGCAAAACCAAATCCTTCAGAACCAACTTTAACACCTGCATGTAGTCTAACATAATCGCCAATAATACAGTCATGTCCAACAACGACCTGCGACTTAAACACGCTGTCAGTACCAATATGCGTATATGATTCAATGACTACATGAGCATCCAAACAACTACGCGCACCGATATGTACATTTTCACCAATCACGCAATGAGGACCAATTTGAACATCAGCCCCGATTACCGCGCTATTAGCAATAACTGCTGTTGGGTGAATACCATTACTCAATATACGACGCGCAAAAAGCTGACTACTAGTAGCATAAGCTAAATAAGGTGACGCTACGACTAGTGCTATGGTTGATAGTGGAACTTGCATGCGATATTGTTCAGTAACGAGAACCGCGCCAGCCTGACTAGACGCCAGACTAGATATATAATGTGGGTCTGCTAAGAAGCTCAGCTGCATGCTATTCGCATCAGTCAGACTACCGACACCATCTAAAGACTGACATAATTGGGCAGCACTAAACTCAGCTTTATTTAATACTGGCTGGCGCTGCTCAATTTGGAAGATAAGTTGTTCAATCGTTATCATAATTAGCGTTAATATGATTAATAAAAATAAAACTGGTGCCAAGCTGGAATTTCAGTTTAGCAACCAATTAAAATAATAGGGATAAAGCAGTACCAATACCTATCTTTAAGAGCCACTTCAATATGGAGTGACTCTTAAATGATAAGTCTGACTAGAACGTGCTACCAATCTGGAATTGAACTTTCTCAGTTTCATCATTTTCTTTATCACCGATAGGTACGGCATAACTAAGCGAGATTGGACCGATTGGGGTGTACCAAGTAACACCCACACCCGCACTAAAACGCATATCATTATCTTGATATAACAAGGGTATTTTTTTGGTCTTGTCTGGATCATTAGGATCGCTACGGTCGGGAAACTCGTCAGAACCGTTAGCCGGGTTAACAAAATTACGATCCTCTTTACCACTGGTATCAAATACTTGACCGCCTTCAGCAAATATTACTGGTCGTACTTGATCTGCCCAATCACCTTTAAATGGCATTGGTAAAATTAGCTCAGTGCCGAAGCTTGCTAAAGCATTACCACCCACTTCTTCATCTTTAAAACGGTTAACACCTTTGATAGCATCATCGTAAGCTTTTGATCTAGGACCAAGGGTCGATGCCTCATAACCACGTACCGAACCATAACCACCAGCATAGAAGTTTTCGTAGAATGGTAAGTCGTTACCATAACCAAGCTTAGTATAACCGCGTGCGATCACATCTTTATACACAGGATAGTACAGGTTACCAGTATAAGTCATTTTCTGATAAGTCGTGTCACCAAAGCCTAAGGTCGCATTAACATTATGGCTCATCCCTTTAGTTGGAAATACGGGGCGATCTAGCGTACTGTAATCCCAGCCTAACAATAGGTTATAGCTATTGTAGTCGTTTTTGAAACCTGTACGTCCAGAGAACTCATCATTTCCCTCAAAGTTTTCAACCGTACCGCCATCATCAACAAGTTGTTGGACATTTGATACTCCTAGGAAACGTCCGCCACGTACTGACGTATTATCGAAGTTTACTCCAGCACTGACACGCTTAGTTTCATCAACAGGATAACTGTAGTTCAGCGTAGCACCATAAGAGTCAGTAACATAGTTACTAACGTTTCTATCATCGTATTTGGTCTCACGATAGTAGGCACTGACACCTTGTGATACACCATTTTCAGTAAAGTACGGGTCAGTGTAACCTAAGCTGTAAGAGTCACGCGTTTCTGAGCGTGATAATGCAGCTTTGACGCGGTTACCAGTACCCATGAAGTTATTTTGAGTAAGATCTAACTGGAACGTTACACCGCCACTTTGCGAATAACCAGCAGCGATCGTTGAGCTACCAGACGGCTGCTCTTCCACAGAATAGTTGATATCGACTTGGTCTGGCTGATTGGGTACTGGCTTTACATCGACATTAACAGCTTTAAAGAAACCCGTACGCATCAAACGTGTACGTGACAGCTGAATTTTATCATTAGATGCCAATGCACCTTCTAACTGACGCATCTCGCGACGTAGTACTTCATCTTGTGTTTTTATATTGCCATTAAAGTTAATACGGCGTACATAAATAGGACGTGCAGGATCGATGTAGTAGTCAATATCAACGACTTTAGTTTCGTCATTGATACGTGGCACTGGACGAACCTGAGCTAAATAATAGCCTTCATTACCATAGCGACTTTTGAGCGCAGCAGTAGTCGCATCAAGCTTGGCTTGCGAGTACTGCTCGTTAGATTTGAAAGTAACCAGCTTTTCGAGCTCATCGTTAGCAAATTTCGGCTCACCTAAGAAGTTTATCTCACCAAATTGATACTGCTCGCCTTCGCTTAAGCTGATTTCGATAAACACACTTTTTTTATCTTCACTGATATTAAGCACAGCATTATCGACGTTAAAACGCACGTAACCATCGTTCTGATACAATGCTTTTAAGCTCTCTAAACTAGCCGCTAGCTTCTCTTTAGCATAGCGATCAGATTTGGACAGTAGACGTGTCCATGAAGATTCTTTTACTGCAAAAACGTCTTTTATGTCTTCGTCACTAAAGTGCTTATTACCGATAACGTTAATATCGACAACTTTGGCAGGCTTACCTTCGATAAAGCGCACATCTAATTTTACGCGATTACCGTCAAGCAGCGTTTGATCAACCTCGATATTACTATTGTAGTAACCTTGGCTGATATATTGCTGTTGTAGCTCGTTCGCAACACCCTGTAGTGTTGACTGCTTAAGAACATCACCTGCGGATAGACCAGCGTTTTTAAGACCTTGCTCTAAGCCTTCCTTGGGAATGAGCTTATTACCCTCGAAGTTAACTTCAGCGATAATAGGACGTTCGACGACATCAAAACTAAGTTGACTGCCTTCAACACGACTTTGGATATTAGCAAAATTATCAGTTGCATACAGTGCTTTAATACTGGCTGCAAGACTGCTATCTGTAACCGTGTCACCTACTGTAACAGGTAAAACTGGATAAAGACTATCAGGGGTTAGGCGTTGTAGACCATTGAAGCCAATATCGGTGACCACAAAGTTTGCCGCCTGTGCAGGCATACTCATCATCGCTACAACTAACGGCAACCCAGCCGCACTCATAAATAAAGGCGTACGCATAAACACTATCCGTCAATAAAAAACTTGCTTAAGTTAAGTTAAAAAGCGTATTTTGTCTAGCCCAATTAGCACACTGTCTGCGACTTAAACATGGGATGACAGATGACACTTTATATAAAACGCATCATAAAATAAACTAAAAATTACGATTAGTACAGTCGCATCGATGCAGCAACGATGTTAAATCAACCGAATAACCATAACATGATATCTGTGCAGACGTTAGTGTATCGTGCCTTACTTGACAAGTTACACTACATTTACCTAAAACAGCCTACTGATATCATTACCAATCGCTAACACCATGAAACCTGCCAGCAAGAGTAAACCAATATTTAATCCTACGGTTTGGACCCCTTCCGATAACGGCTTACCGCGAATCAACTCGATAAGATAGTACACAATATGGCCACCATCTAATACAGGAATTGGTAATAGATTCAAAACTGCCAAGCTTAGGCTGATCAAAGCAGCAGTAGATAGCACCATCTCCCAGCTGATATCAAAGCTCTGTTTAGCGACTTTAGCGATAGTAATAGGTCCAGATAAATTATCAAGACCGATCATACCTGATATCATTTTTCCCATTGAGCTGACTGTCATTACTGCCAGCTGTTCAGTTTTTTCAAACGATTTTACCATTGCTTCACCAGGGCCGTAGACCACCGTGGTTTTATACGCATCAGGAATGACAATCTCAGATTGTTCAACCATAGCGCCAATCTGACCGTAGGCATTACCAAGATTGTCTTTCTTGCCTTGTGGCATAATTTGTAGCTGTACTGTCTTGCCATCACGTATGACGGTAAAGCTTAGTAGTACTTCTGGATTATCACGAATAATTCGTGTGGCGCTAATCCAATCTTTGATTTCTTTATCGTTAATCGCAGTGATGCGATCGCCTACTGCTAAGCCTTGACGAAGCGCTGCGCCATCAGCAGATAAGTCACCAACGATTGGCGCAATCTGTGGTTGCCAAGGTAACATTCCAAAACTGGTTAACGCATCTTTTCCTTTAGCATCGCCTTGCATAAACTGCGTCACAGGTGCTTGATAGGTCTTCGCAGCATCCGTAGATTGTTCATCTGATTGCAGAGTGATGCTGACGTTATCTGTCTCACCCATCCGTCCTGCCAAGCGATAATTAATGCCTTCCCACGTCTGTACTTCATGACCATCAATCGCGATAATTTTATCCCCGACTGGCAACTGTGCCATTGCCGCTGGAGTATCTGGTAAAACTTGTCCAATCTTAGTGGCCAATTGCTCAGATGGGGTCATAAACAATACCCAAAATAGCGCAATCGCGATAATAAAGTTCATGATTGGACCAGCAGCAACGATAGCAATCTTTTTTAGCGGATGCTGGCGATTAAAGGCCAAATGCAGCTCATCTTTTGCTACCTCACTTTCCCGCTCATCAAGCATTTTGACATAACCACCCAATGGCAGCATAGATATACGGTAGTCAATACCGCTTTTTTTGCTCGTCCAGCCAGTCAGCTTTGGGCCAAAACCAATAGAATACGTCAGCACTTTGACGCCGCATAGTCGTGCCACTATATAGTGACCCCATTCATGCAGTGCAATCAGAGGCCCTAAGACAAAAATCGCCGCTAGCAGCGTTAGTAAAAACGTCATGATCTTTTCTCGTTTAGGTTGCTCTGAATCTGGTTATACCATTTTAGCGACAAGCGCTTCGGTATGTTGCCGTGCTATTTTATCAATCGCCAAAATATCTTCAATATCAGCATTTTCATCTAATAGTGGCACTTGTATCTCGGTTAACGCTCGTTCATTAATCTCAGCAATATCAGTTAATCGCAACTGTCCCGCTAAAAATGCGGCGACTACAATTTCATTAGCAGCGTTCAGTACTATAGTAGCTTGCGTACCTGTCTGCATGGCTTGACGTGCAAGACGAAGACAAGCAAATTTCTGTAAGTCAGGTTCGATAAACTCCAACCCACTTAACGCATATAAGTCTAATGGCTGTGAGCCACTATTAATGCGCTTAGGATAACTCAAGGCATGCGCGATTGGCGTTTTCATATCTGGACTGCCAAGCTGCGCTAAAAAGCTACCATCGCTATATTCTACCATTGAGTGAATGATACTTTGTGGATGAATAACCACATTTATCTTATTCTCTGGTAGATCGAATAAATGACAGGCCTCTATTAGCTCTAACCCCTTATTCATCATCGTTGCAGAATCGACCGATATCTTTTGACCCATCGACCAGTTTGGGTGTTTGACTGCTTCGGCTACACTTGCCCGCTGCATTTGCTCAAAAGACTGTTGTAAAAATGGTCCACCTGAAGCGGTTAGCCATAGTTTTCGTACGCCATGGCTTGGCTCATGAATCTGAGTATTATTTTGCTGAATAGACGTCGGCAAGCATTGAAAAATTGCATTGTGTTCAGAATCAATAGGTAACAAGGTTGCATTATGGCTCTTGACTGCTGCAATCATCACTTGCCCTGCCATGACGAGCGCCTCTTTGTTGGCAAGCAAAATACGCTTACCAGCGCGCGCAGCAGCTAATGTCGATGGCAGTCCTGCCGCCCCAACTATAGCTGCGACTACGGTATCAACCTGCGTATCGGTTACGATGTCTATTAAACCATTATCACCGCCTACCACATCAATCGTTAAGCCTGCCGCGCCAAGTCGCTTAGCAAAACTATCGACATCAGCCGTCGACACACATACACGTGTCGGCTCAAACTGCTGGCATAGTGCAAATAGTTTATCTAAACGCTGATGACCTGATAAAGCATAGACGTCATAGTCTTGTGGATGCGACGCTAGAATTGCTAACGTGCTGTCGCCAATAGAGCCCGTTGCGCCAAGTACAGCGATGCGTTGCGTCATAACTATCAATGCCCATGAATATTGTTAAAAAGTTGTTATTCAAAATTGAATGTCAAAAATATTTGGTCAGCAACAATTCATTGCTGACTTTTCAAAGTATAAATTAGAGATAAACGGACAGACTGAGACACTTGGAAGCTCTTGAAAGTTTAGACAACTATTAATCCTAAGTGTTGCAGACCCCAAAAACCGAGCGCAAATATCGGAGTAGCGGATAATAGTGAATCAATACGATCAAGAATACCCCCATGACCCGGTAGAATGGTCCCTGAGTCTTTTACTTTGGCACGGCGTTTAAGCATTGACTCAAATAGATCACCCAATACTGATGCCAAAATCGTCACTGCAGAGAGCGCGACAAAGGCGACCAAAGCCACACCAGTCAGCTGTAGTTTAAAGACACTGATAACGATAACCACTAGCAAGCCTGTAACCAACCCACCAGCTAGCCCTTCCATACTCTTATTTGGAGAAACATTGGGTGCCATTTTGCGCCGACCTAGCTTACGCCCGACGAAGTAAGCACCGCTGTCTGCACACCATACCAATAAGAATACATACATCAGCCACCATGCTGACAGCTGCCATAAGTAAAACATCGCAGTGATCGATGCGGTTAATATCACCACCCCCATCAAACTCAGCTTTTTGCCATACCAGTTAGTATGCGTAGGGAACTTACCGACCCAAGATAACGCCATTAGCCAAATGATTAAAGACGCCACCCACCAAAGCACCCATGTGACTTCAAGCATCAAGGATATCAAAGTTATGGCTAGCACCATCATTACAAAAACGACAGGCTGACGCCATGCAGGCATGAGCTTCGTCCATTCGTGCGCAGCAATAGTTACTCCAATCGCCAGTAACGGTGCAAAGAAGATGGGCGTTTGACTTGCAAACAGTGCAATCCCAACAATAATAATTAAAATAATTGCTGTTTTAATCCGTTGCCACATACCAGTCAGGCCTTATAGTGATAATAAACATTTGCTCAGTACTATAGTATAACAGTTAATACAAATGCGTTAACTAGCGCAATGCCTGCGTCTCAACTTGTTCGCTGGTTTTACCAAAGCGGCGTTGACGCTGCGCAAACTCTTTAATCATGTCTGCAAGTTCATCTGCAACAAAATTTGGCCACAATGTTTGGGTGAAGAATAGCTCTGCATAGGCTGATTGCCACAATAAGAAATTGGAAATTCTATATTCACCACCTGTTCTTATTAACATATCCACGGCAGGCTCATCGGCTAGCTGTACGTATTTACCTAGCAAATCATTATCAATGTCTTCAGCACGTAAATTACCCGCTTCAACTTGTTGAGCCAACTGTTTTGCGGCATTGGCGATATCCCACTGACCACCATAACTGATAGCAATCACTAGTGTCATCGCTTCAAAATGTGCCGTTTTAGCTTCTGCATCCAGCATCAACGCTTGTAAGTCATTGTCGAGCTGACTGCGGTCGCCAATAAAACGTAGCCGAATACGGTACTTATTCATTCGCGGCATTTGCTCGTGAATCGTTGAGGTCAGCAGACGCATAAGTAACGCCACTTCGCTTGGCGGTCGTTGCCAGTTTTCACTTGAAAATGCAAATACTGTGAGCACCTCAATGCCAGTATCTAGACAATACTCAACAATAGGATCTAGTGCATCTTTGCCGGCAATATGTCCTTCACCGCGACCTAAAGCATTTGCTTTGCCATAACGGTTATTGCCATCCATGATGATAGCGATATGACGAGGGATAATGATAGAACCCAAAGGGGCTGAAGTAGACATGGACTATACTGCTTATTATAAAGGTAAATTTGTCAGCGATACTGTTTTAAGAAGCTGGCTTAAAAACGCTGCATTTATCATAACCTGCGCTATCAGATTTAAAAAGTCTAGCGCCTAAATTCCACAGATTTATCATAAGCGGAAATCATCAGTTTATAATATTAAGGTCTCTGTTATGGAGCACTGCACTTAATACTTATAAATCAACATATATAAAAATAGACAGCCAATAGTAATAAAAGGCTACTGACTGTCTATTTAAACTACCACCAAGAAGAATACAGTTATACTGCCATCAACTCAGTCTCTTTAGTATCAAGTTTTTTATCTATAGTCTCGATGAACTTATCAGTGATCTTTTGAATATCATCACTAGCACGGCGCTCTTCATCTTCAGATATTTCTTTTTCTTTCGCCAAATCTTTGATGTCGTTCATCATATCGCGGCGGATATTACGGATAGAAACACGGCTGTTTTCAGCTTCACCACGCGCAAGTTTTTGCATATCGCGGCGAGTCTCTTCTGTCAAAGCTGGCATTGGTACGCGAATCACATCGGCAGTCATTGGATTAAGACCCAAATCTGCTTCACGAATGGCTTTATCTATCGCTTGCACCATAGTGCGCTCAAATGGCTGCACTAGTAGCGTACGCGAATCTTCAACGTTGACACTCGCTACTTGGTTAAGCGGTGTATCTGCACCATAATAGCTAACCATAACGCCTGACAGCATGCCTGGGTGTGCACGACCAGTACGAACCTTACTAAAAGTGCCCTCAAGCGCCTCTAAAGTCTTGGCCATACGAGCTTCGCCGTCTTTCTTAATCTCATTAATCATTATGTGTCCTTATTTATCGATACCGATAATACTCAATGTTGTTAGGTTATTAGGTGTTCATTAGCTATTATTTTACGGTAATTTATAACAGTTAGTTATTATCTATCTGTTTATAAACTATTATTCTTAATTAATGATAAACGCGCGTACCTTCATTTTCGCCCATAATGACATTTAATAAAGCATTAGGCTTGGTCATATCGAAGACTTGTAGCGGTACGTTGTGCTCACGGCATAATGCAATAGCGGTCAAATCCATCACGCCAAGCTTTTGTTCTAATACTTCATCAAAGGTCAAACCGTCGTATTTGACAGCATCGCTATGTAAGCTTGGATCTTTATCATAGACGCCATCAACTTTGGTCGCTTTTAGAATAAGACCCGCTTCAATCTCAATGCCGCGCAAACAAGCGGCGGTATCAGTAGTAAAGAAAGGGTTACCAGTACCAGCGACAAAGATACAAACGTCACCATTTTTGAGATAACGAATCGCATTACGGCTGCTATAACTTTCGGTTACTTCACCGATCGGCAACGCTGACATCAAACGCGTTTTGATATTGCGGCGTTCAAGGGCATCACGCATCGCAAGACCATTCATAACTGTAGCTAGCATACCCATTTGATCGCCAGTGACACGGCCAACTAGGCCTTCTTTTTGTAGCTGCGCGCCGCGATATAAGTTACCGCCGCCGACGACGATGCCGACTTGTACCCCAAGACCACGCAGGTGCGCGATAGACAAACTCATCTTGTCGAGCACTTCGGTATCAATACCCATATCTTTGCCGCCTGCTAAGGCTTCACCAGATAATTTGAGCAATATGCGAGAGTAACGGGGATTTTTGTCAGACATGAGGGCACCTTTTTTATCGTTAATTTATGGTTAAAACCAATAAGGTTGGAACACAGGTTAAGACATGCAGTCCAAAATAGGCAAGTAGGCTAAATTGCGCTAATTGTAGCAAAAACTGCCCACGATTGGGCAATTTTCAACTTTAATGAACGATGGGTTTTCATTTAGCTATTTATTGGGCAGCAACAATCAAAAATCATGCAGCGCTTTTATAATATGCAATTAGCCTTGATAACTGGCAAATAAGTCATATTCGCTAGCATCATCAATGGTGACAGTTAAGAACGCTCCGACTTTCACTTTGGCGGTGATATCGTCAACGTACACATGACCATCAATCTCTGGTGCATCGGCATAGCTACGGCAAATAGCAACATTTTCATCATAATCAATTTCATCAACCAAGACGGTTAAGGTTTTGCCGATTTTCTCTTGCAGCTTTTGCGCTGATATGTCTTGTTGTAGCGTCATTAAACGCTCATAACGAGATTGCTTGACGTCTTCAGGTACGTGATCGGGCAGATCATTAGCAACCGCACCTTCTACTTCTGAATACGTAAAAGCGCCAACGCGATCAAGGCGCGCTTCGACCAGCCAATCAAGCAAGCATTGGAAGTCTTCTTCCGTCTCACCAGGGAAACCGACGACAAAGGTTGAACGAATGACGATATCAGGGCAAATTTCACGCCAAGCATGAATACGTGCCAAGGTGTTTTCACTATGCGCCGGACGCTTCATCGCTTTTAGGATGCGGTGGCTGGCATGTTGAAAGGGAATGTCGAGATATGGCAATAGTTTTTTCTCGCCCATCAATTCAACAACTTTATCCACGTGCGGATACGGATAGACATAATGCAAACGTACCCAAATACCTAAGTCATTTAGCGCTTGGCATAAGTCATAAAATTTCGACTTAAGCGGCATACCATTCCAAAAGCTGGTCTTATATTTAAGATCTAGCCCATAAGCGGAAGTATCTTGTGAAATAATGAGCAACTCTTTCACGCCAGCATTCTTAAGCGCCATCGCTTCATTCATCACATTATCAATCGGACGCGAAACCAAGTCACCGCGCAAACTTGGAATAATGCAGAAAGTACAACGATGGTTGCAACCTTCTGATATTTTTAGATAAGCATAATGGCTTGGGGTCAATTTAATACCCGCTTCATTGATCAAATCTATTTTCGGATCGTAGTTTGCATCTAGGCTACGATTTGGCTTGGGTACATGCTGTGCAACTGCTGTAATCACTTCATCATAAGCATGCGCACCGGTCACTGCTAAGACGGCTGGGTGCATTTGACGGATTTTATCCGCCTCTTTACCCAAGCAGCCTGTGACGATAACTTTACCGTTTTTGCTGATCGCCTCACCGATTGCATCAAGCGACTCTTGTACCGCTGATTCAATAAAGCCGCAAGTATTCACCACAACTAGGTCTGCACCTTCGTAGTCGCTCGCCACTTGATAACCATCACGGCTCAGCTCAGTGATAATGCGCTCACTATCCACCAATGCTTTTGGGCAACCTAGTGACACAAAACCAATCTTCGGTGCTGCGTTAACTGGTGCATTAGCAGTTGCTGCTGTCGCTTTATTCGACGTAGCTGAAACCACATTGCTGCTTTGCTCAATGCTACGGTTTTGATTGTGGTTGGCTTTATGATGGTAAGGTTGGCTAGTATCTGCCTGACTCTGCTCTTGCGCTATATTTAGCTTAGCAGGATTAAAAATGGTGGCAGTGTCTTTTGGTGTAGAAGCTGGCTGTGAGGTGGTAATGGTCGTATTAATCGACTCGGTAGAAATATTGGGCATGGCTGACCTTGCTAGAGATAAATTGGCTGTGCGCATTGTACGTTTTTTTTACAAAAATCGCCAGTTTTGCCGCTCTATAGTGTTGATTTATGGTTAAATATTATATTGAGTATTCCTTCATCCTAGGCAATAGCCATGACAACCAATCTGATACCCGCAAAACCAACACCTGACTTAGCATTTATATCACAGCATTTGTTCACAGCTATCTTATGGGTCGATGATGAACTATCAATTACTTGGTTAAACGCCCAAGCTGAGCAATTACTGGCTATTAGCAGTGGACGCTTGCTCAATCAATCAATATTGACGCTGCTTGCACCCGAAGAGTTGACGTCAACAGATAATAGAAACCATAGTGATAATAACAATATTGATGTTGATAAGAGTATTGGTAAAGGTATCAATGAACCAACTTGCTCTTTGACAGAACGATTTCATCAAGCAAAACGCTATCAACAACCTTTCATCGATCATGATCACTTTATCAGCACACCGCTGAATGGCAATTTATCACTCTCAGTGGATTATAGTGTAACCCCAGTCATTTATGAGCAGCAGCCTTTTTTTATCATTGAGATGTGGGGCAAGGATCGACAAAGTCGCATCTCAGAAGAACAACGTCAGCAGCAACAATATAACGTTGCCCGTCATATGCTGCGCTCGGTCGCCCATGAAATCAAAAATCCGCTTGCTGGTATACGCGGTGCAGCGCAATTATTACAGCGGCAGTTCATCAAATTCAGTGACACTTTTATTTTTGGCAATCAAAGCCCTTCTCTTATCACTGAACCAAATATTAATAAAAATCTGCAAAAAACCACTGAAAAGCTGCGTAGCTATACCGATATTATTATCTCAGAGACCGATCGTTTAACCCAGCTCATCGGGCAACTTCTTGGCTCTAATCAATTGCCAAACTGGCAAGCTGTCAATATTCATGAGCCGCTGGAGCATGTCCTTACCTTGGTTATGAGTCATTATCCACAAGTAACTTTAAAACGTGATTATGACTTATCTTTACCTGAGCTGAATGCGGATAAAGACCAATTAATCCAAGTATTTTTAAATTTAGTGAATAATGCTTGTGAGGCAATGACAGAGCAGCATTCGGTAAATAACTTTGAGTCCGATAATGCAAAAGTGACCGACATTCAAGCTGATGATGATAATTATAAACCACAATTGCATATCCAAACGCGCGTTGCTTTTCAGCATACTATTGGCAGTCAGCAATACAAACAAGTGTTGCAAGTCACTATTACCGATAACGGCTCAGGAATTGATCCAGCGCTAATCGGGCAAATATTTTTCCCGATGGTAACCAGCCGTGCAGCTGGTACAGGCTTAGGGCTGTCTATCGTTCAAGATATTATCAGCCGACATCATGGTATGATTGACGTTAGCTCCACTCAATTTAAGAATCATAGTCAATCCAAAAAAACATGCTTTACGCTGTATTTACCATTTAATCAGCCAACACTTAACGCGTAAATATAACGGCTAAATAAAAAGCTAATGCCAATCCTGAATTACTAATAATAACCCTGAAATAATTGCTCATTAGGCCTGATACATGACTGAATATAACGACAACTATAAACCTAAAAGCGATAATAAAACATCGAATAATGAACTAACAAATGAGCAAGCAAGCAAAGTAACGGTCAATAATGCACCCAACGACAACCCTGCGACTTTATGGCTAATTGATGACGATGCGGCATTGCGTTTAGTGTTGGCGGATACTTTTGAAGACGCTGGTTTTATGGTTGTCAGCTTTACGCAAGCGCAGGCAGCATGGACCCAGCTTAATGATATCTTACAACAGCACGAATCAGCGACGCAGTTGCCAGATGTGATATTAACTGATATCCGTATGCCGATGATGGATGGCTTATCGTTTAGTGAATGGGTGCATAAGCATTTCCCTCAGCTGCCTATTGTCATCATGACTGCCCACTCAGATCTCACCTCTGCTATCAACAGCTATCAGACAGGTGCATTTGAATATCTGCCTAAACCCTTTGATCTAGATGATGCGGTCGCAACGATTTATAAAGCTATCAATTATCAGCCGACTAATCATATAAATAATAAGCAAGCCGAAGCCGATGTCAAAGCTCAGGCAGAAAAAGAGAACAAGCTTAATCTAAAAACGAAACCGATTAGCGGCTCTAACAATGAGATCAAAGATAAGCATTTAATAAAAGATAAAACTACTGATAAGTCTAACAACAATCCCAACGGCATTATTGGACAGTCGCAGGCCATGCAGACGGTCTTCCGAGCAATCGGGCGATTAGCACACTCTCCTATCACTGTTCTTATTACTGGCGAGTCAGGGACTGGCAAAGAGCTGGTCGCCAGCGCTTTACATCAGCACTCACCACGACAGCAACAACCCTTTATTGCGCTCAATATGGCGGCCATTCCACATGATTTGATAGAGTCTGAGCTATTCGGGCACGAAAAAGGCGCTTTTACAGGCGCTACTACGCGCAGGCAAGGCCGCTTTGAACAGGCAGATGGTGGCACGCTATTTTTAGATGAAATCGGTGATATGCCTTTTAGTACACAGACACGCTTGCTGCGAGTATTGGCGAATGGCGAGTTTTATCGCGTTGGTGGCCAGCAACCTATCAAGGTTGATGTGCGTATCATCGCTGCGACTCATCAAAACCTAGAACATCTCGTACAACAAGGCAGATTTCGCGAAGATTTATTTTATCGTCTCAACGTCATTCGTTTGCCATTACCACCGCTACGAGCACGCCGTGAGGATATCCCCGCCCTTACCGCACACTTTATGCAGCGCGCTGCTAAGCAAATGAACACTGCACCAAAGCAGCTGCACCCTGAAGCACTACGTCTCATGCAAGCCTTTGACTGGCGAGGTAATGTGCGTCAACTCGAAAATGTCTGCTTATGGCTAACGGTCATGGCAACTGGCGACACAGTTTTGATTGAAGACTTACCACCTGAGCTCTTGGCTAATAATCATCATTCCTTGCAGCAACAATCTAATCAGCCACATAATGACGCTTATCATAATGACTTAATGCAGCCTTTAGAGCCTACCTCTTACTCGGTTACCACATTAACTTGGCAAGAAGTGCTCGCAGACTGGGCAAAAGAATCTCTACAAGCGGGCGAAACCGATATTTTACAGACAGCAACGCCTGATTTCGAACGCGTATTACTGGACGCGGCGCTTACTCATAGTGGCGGCAAAAAGATTGCGGCAGCCAATTTATTAGGTTGGGGACGCAATACGTTAACCCGTAAGCTTCAACTACTCGATATTGGCTCATCAGACAATCGATCAGAAGAGTAATAAGAATTAGATACGGTTCACCAGTAGAAGTATCACTATGGTTATAAAAATAATGATTTATAAATCATAATATTATCAATCGCTTATAATTAATCATGCAAAAAAACACGTTTAATTTAAAATTAATTGCAAAAAGGTCTTGCCAAACTATTCAAACTCTATATAATAGCCAACCACTGAGACGCACTACCGAATCAGTTATTTATCTAGATGGTGTTTGAGTTTAAACGCTTTTGATGATAGAGTAACGAAAATGGGGCTGTGGCGGAATTGGTAGACGCACCAGATTTAGGTTCTGGCGCCGCAAGGTGTGAGAGTTCGAGTCTCTCCAGCCCCACCATTTTCGGATAGTACATCTTAGACCAAATATCAGAACCTGCTTTTTAGCAGGTTTTTTTGTGTCTACGATTTGGTTTTTGACTTAAACTATTTTCAAATCTTTCAACAGCTCTTCCATACTTCTATACCGCCTCTCTACTCGTTTCGCTAATGCCTTATTAATGATTCCTTGATAGCCCTGATACTCTAGCGGCAAGGTTGGAATAGACTGCTGGCAATGCTGAATCGCCCACTCATTTAACGACTCACAACTTTGATTATCAATTTTAAATGGTCGAGCGCCTGTTAGCACTTCATACAGCATTATTCCAAATGCGTAGATATCACTTTGTACCGTTGCGCCCTGCCCTTGCCAGCGCTCAGGCGCGAGATAAGCTGGCGTACCTGCAGGATTTGCTGTGCTGGGCTTATCAACATTCTCTGCTAATGTAAAATCAGTCAACAGCAAATTAGGCATTATGTTGCTATTATCCGCACTATTCTGCAGAAAACTATCTAGCAAAACATTACTCGGTTTAATATCATTATGTAGCCATCCAGCTTTATGAAGATTGGCTATCAAGCGCGCAACCTGTTTTATGATTTGCTGTTTTTTTTCATCGCTTAATAATGGGTATTTCTTATTACTTAACTGCGGCGCTAAGCTACCATTTTCATAGTACGGCATAGCAAGGAGATTAAGCTGCCATCTTTGCTGTAAAACGTTCACATATACGGTTTCGAAAGCTAATGCTGGTGGTACTATAGCTTGAGTCGACTGGGAATGACTCACAGCAGTTAAGGCCGCAACTTCATGGCTTAATGTAGACAACTTATGGTTAATGTCATGACTAAGCTCCCATTTAATCATGACACGACCAAACTGCGAATGGCTTGCACGCGTTAGCCCTTGATAGCTAGTTGCTTTAACATGCCGCTTTTGGTCATTGTTTTGCTGGCTAATACGTTGATGTGCTATCTCATGATAGCCTAGCTTTGTCAGCACATTACTCACTTTTGGCAATAGCTCTTCCGCTTGCATACGCAAGGTTTGCGTTATCGCTTGTATTGTAGGCGGATTGCTGGCACTATTTTTCATGGTATCACTCAGCCCTTCTAAAACCGTTATAAACTAAATTAAACGTAACCTTGATTATTAGAGTAATTATGTCTCAACCAACTAATTCGTCTACTGATAAACCATCTACTAATTACGCCCTACCTGCCCCTTTATTGGATTTATTAAGTCAATATTTAGAAGAGCACGTGACCCCAACCATTAAAATTGATCCTGCACAGCTGGCGTATCGCTGGGTTGGTGGTCGCACCGGACATTTAGAGCCGTTAGCCGTTAATTTATTTTTGAGTTTAGATGACTTACATGGTATCGACACCCAAAAGTCAAAATTGGTACAAAACACACGCCAGTTCCTTAAAGGCTATCCAGCCAATCACGTGTTGATGACAGGGACACGCGGCGCAGGTAAATCATCGCTGATTCGGGCATTACTGCAAGCCTATCATAGCGAAGGTTTACGCGTTATTGAGATTGCGCGCGATGATTTATTGGTATTAGACAAGATTCGCGCAGCCATCAATGAGCTACCGGCTGATTGCGGTAGTCGCTATGTGGTGTACTGTGATGATCTCGCGTTTAACGGTCAGGACGAAAGCTATCGTACGCTAAAAAGTGTATTGGATGGTTCGCTTGATTCTGAGCAAGATAAGCTACTGGTGTATGCGACTAGTAATCGCCGACATTTATTGCCCCAGCTGATGAAAGACAACGTCAATATTTATGATGGAAACACCGATGAGGTCAATCCTTATGAAACCATTGACGAGACAGTATCGCTATCTGATCGCTTTGGTTTGTGGTTATCATTCTATCCAATGAATCAG
Organism: Psychrobacter sp. S1-30-MNA-CIBAN-0213; assembly: GCF_040309845.1. Classification (NCBI taxonomy): domain Bacteria; kingdom Pseudomonadati; phylum Pseudomonadota; class Gammaproteobacteria; order Moraxellales; family Moraxellaceae; genus Psychrobacter; species Psychrobacter sp. S1-30-MNA-CIBAN-0213. The sequence goes on from NZ_JBEOPE010000005.1 coordinate 206,126, forward strand.
CAAACGTATTTACAGATTGTTCAGCATTATCTAAGCTTACAGCAAGCACAACTGACTAGCGACGGTATGAATGCTAATAGTAATAACAATAGCAATGACAAAGCGGTTGACGAAGAGCTTGATAAAGAACTTAATGAAACCATTAGAGCGGCGGCACTGCGTTGGGCATCGGAGCGTGGCGGACGTTCGGGGCGTGTCGCTTATCAGTTTAGTCGCTACTGGATAGGACAATCACAATTGGCTGCTGCAGATAGCCAGTCTTAGCTCATTTACTGTCGCGTGCAGATCCTAAATACTGTACGCGGCTTTCTGCTTGACCGTCAACTAATTCTGCTGCGCCATCTACCCTATATTGCGCAAAATCAGCTGCTAACCATAAGTTACCGTGATGAACGCTTTCGGCATCCAAACGGATATACCCCATATTAGGCGTCGTGCTATTTGGATTATCAAAACTCTGATAACGGGCACTAAAATGCGTCAAAATTAGATTAGGTAGGCCGATATCTTGGGCAAATTTGCCCACCAACTGAGCACTACTATGCATGGGATCAAAATCTAGATTTTTCGCTTGAATCTTGGTTAAGACTTCATTTGTATAAGTTGCTTCATGCACTAATAAATCCGCATCTCGTAGCGCTGAAGTTAAAAGACTTGGCGTATCATTATCACCAGCCACCACTACTCTTGTATGCTGCTCATCATTATTGACATAATCTGCTGAGCGTAACTGCTTACCGTCCTCAGTTGTAACATCTTCACCTTGCTGCAACTTCCCCCACAACTTACTAGCTGGAATACCAGCTGCTAGCAACTTGTCGGTATTGAGCGTGCGACGACTGATAGTCTGAGTGATACCAAAACCATAAGAAGGTACACGGTGTGACAAAGGGTGAATATCTATCGCTAGCTGTTGCTGCTTGTCTAAGCTAATATTTACCTGACCTTTATTTTCACTATCTGGCTGAGACAGCAAATCTTCAATCGCCATAAAATTAATGGCAAATGGAAAATGCAACTCAGTGGTTAGTGTTACAGCATCTAATAGTTTGGCAATAGCTTTGGGTGCGATGAGAATCAGCGGCGCGGTACGTCCTGACATAGCAGCACTAGCGAGCAATCCTGGCAAACCATAGCAATGGTCGCCGTGCACATGAGTAATACAAATAGCGGTAAGCTGATGTAGTGATAGTTTGGTATGGAGCAGTTGTTGCTGTGTGCCTTCACCGCAGTCAATTAATAACCACGGACGCGATTTTTTACTCTGCTGTTGATTAGATCCTGACAGATAAGGATTAAGACACTCAATCGCTAGCGCCGTCACATTGCGTTGCTTGGTCGGTACACCGGCTGATGTACCTAAAAAGGTTAGTTGCAGCATGGCTTATCATTCGTAGCAAAAGAGTTGTGCATATTTAATATAACTTATGACAATTTGCATAGGATGGTCTTATCACCCTCAACGATTTGCCCGCCACTAGCAAAGCATTGATTGACCATGCTAGATTCGTGTGACTTCCAGCCCCCGTAAAAGCTTGCTACACACAACAAAACGACCAATATCTTTTGCGACCATGCCTTAACAGACACTTGCTGAGAATTAATTTGTTGCTGTGCAAGATTGTCCTTATCGGAATCCGCAAGTTTGGTATTTAATTTATTAGGGTCTGTCATCATACTACCTTTTGAAGGACTGTTTATTGCTAGGGTACATTGAATTCAACATACCCCAAGCAAAATCAATATACAAGAATACTGGATAAAATGTCTGTAAGCTTTCAAAATCTATAAGAATTCAAAACTTAGGGTGTTTTTGTAAAGTAAGTATATTTAAAATTGAACGCTGCCGCCTTTGGTCTCAGCTCGTTTAAAGGCATCACGCGCTTCGCAACGTTTTAGCCAATTTAATATATTGGCATACTTCACTTTATCAAGCCCACTGCCCGCATTGGTAGCAACAACCACAAGATGCATCTGAATATCAGCGGCACTAAAAGCTTCGCCTGCAAACCAATGATTGTGTTGTAGCTGCTGTTCCATCATGTTTAGCATTGTAGTAAGACTATCACTAATCATGTTGTTTTCAACTTGCTTACGAATGCTTTTACTCACTGGCTTAATGAGCATTGGCGATTTTTCGACTACTTTGGTAAATACCAAGCGCATCACTAATAATGGCATTATTGATGCTTCAGAGAAATGTAGCCAAAAAGTATAAGCTTCCCATGCCTCTTCATTATCGTCAGTAGGTTTGAATTGCTGTTCTTTATCATAATGCTTAAGCAGATACTCAATGATGAAGCCTGATTCAACCAGCGCACGCTCATTCACCTCTAAAATTGGGGTGTGTCCAAGCGGATGGATTTTCTTCAAACTTTCAGGCGCACGATAAGCTTTGTTACGCTCATAACAAGTTAGCTGATAGTCTACATTTAATTCTTCTAAAAGCCATATAATGCGGAATGAACGTGAATTCTCTAAATGATGCAAATGTAACATAGATTTATCCCAATAATAATAAAAAAAAGTAGTGTCTTAATATCATTGATGATAGCGCACTTGCTAATGCTTTAACACATCACGATTACCTAATGACAGTGAAAAACAATGGCTGTGTGGTCAGTTTTATCGGTCGCTCTTTTAGGGATTATCTTGAATATAGCTGATCAATTTTATGCGACATCTTATTTATTTTAGATTGATAGCGTCTGATTTTACGAAACCGATGTGCTGCCAATACACCTTTAATTCGGCGGTTTTTTAGGCGACGACGCGGTGGAAAGCTACCAACTTGCGGTTCATTGTAACCATCTAGACGGTTGTCACGGCGGCGTGCTAAGTAACCAAGCGCACTATCCATAATCATAATCAATAACGCAACAAAGATCATGCCGTACATAAATAAGGAGCCACCCTCCTCGATACTTTGATGCAAAATAGTGACAGAAAATATAAATAAGAATATCGGTTCAAGATAGCATAAAGTCCCAAATAATGAGACTGGCAACTTCTGACTGGCTACCATTGTCAATGACATTGCTGCTGTACTGATAATTCCTAATAATGGCAAAAGATACCAAAGCTTATCTGTGGATATGGCCAATTCAAAACCGCCACTCATATATAACGCAACCAAAACGACAGGTAATAATAAGACAAGATCAGAGATAAGACCTGTAATAGGCGGTACAGCCATTTTTCGACGTAACAGATAATAAGGTGGATAACCCAAACAGACAAATAACGTCGCCCAAGATATAGAGCCGTATTGAAAGACATCATAGGCAATGCCTGCACCCGCAAAAAGTGTTGCAACCCACTGTAACAGGCTCATGTCTTCATTATAAAAAAACCGACCAACCATAATCATAATCATTGGATATAAGAAGTAACCTAAAGTCACCTCTAAACCAAGATTATTGACTGGTGCCCACATAAATATCCAAATTTGTGCGCCCAAAATAGGAGTGGGAATGATAAATAAGAACCACTCTTTTGGGGTTTTTAATGTCTTTAGGTAATCAAAAATATGTTGCCACTGCTTTAACACACTGACTAAAAGGACCAAACTAAATAACATCATGAGCACACGCCACGAGGCAACTTGTGTACCCGACAGCGGCTGCATAATCAAGCCAAACAGAAATAACAACGAGTATAAAAAGTTGGCAGCCACCGCAATAATAGTACCCTGCGACGTTTGGTTGGAGGTGAACATAACAACAGCCTTAAAAATTAGCGCACTTCCTTGGCAGTTTTAGAAAAAAAACAAAAGCCTCAAACGCGAACGTCAGAGGCTTTTTGTCTATAAGATAACCGTATAATACTGAGATAAATACTTTATATTCATCATACTTATATAATGGAAATCATTATGTCAAAGTCAGACTACATAAGCAATATGTCTACCTAACTGGCCCGTCAACTCAACTGCCAACTCATTTCTTACAACCATTTACCTTGAGTCTAGCTGCTCTATTTTTCGTTGTATTTTATGCATTTTTTTCTGATAACGACGTATTTTACGAAAACGATGCGCCTTTAATACACCGTCTATACGGTGGTCTATCAAACGACGGCGCGGTGGAAAGCCGCCCACCTGTGGTTCGTTATAGCCATGCAAACGGTCATCACGACGCCGAATGACATAACCCATGGCACTATCCATAATCATGAATACTAACGCCAAAGTAATCATGCCATACATGAATAAAGAGCCTCCCTCATCCAAACTTTGACTCAGAACTGTGATAGATAACACAAATAACAGCATAGGTTCTATATAGCTAAGAGCCCCAAATAATGAGACAGGTAATTTGCTACTAGCAACCATTGTGAGTGACATTGCAAGTGCACTAAATGCCCCGAGCAACGGTAGTAAATACCAGAACTTACTTTCCTGTGCCGCCACGCTAAAGCCGCCACTAAAGTACAGCATTATTAACACCACTGGCGTCAGTAAGGTCAAATCAGAAAGCAAACCAGTAATTGGTGGCACGGAAAGCTTACGCCGTAATAGGTAATATGGCGGATATCCCAAGCATGCAAACAAAGTCACCCATGATATCGATCCGTATTGAAATATATCATAGCCAATACCCAGCGCTGCACATAGCGCCGCTACCCACTGTAGCGCGCTCATATATTCATGATAAAAAAAGCGTCCAATTAATATCATTACTAATGGTAATAAAAAATAGCCCAAGGTAACATCAAGACCATAACCATTTACCGGACCCCACATAAAAAGCCAAATTTGCCCACCCAAAATCGGTGTTGGTAATACAAATATTAGCCACTCTTTTGGCGTCTTTAAGGTTTTTAGATAATCAAAGACATGCTGCCACTGCTTGGTAAAACTGACCAATAATACTAGACTCAATAGCATCATCAACACACGCCATGATGCCACCTGTGTGCCTGACAAGGGCAGCATAAATAGCCCAAATAGGAACATGAGTGAGAATAAAAAGCTTGATGATACCGATGCGACGGTTCCCTGAAAGGTTTGATTAGTAGTAAGCATAACAGCAGCCTTAAAAAATAGAACTTTGTTGGCATTTTTTAGAAGGAAAAAATAAAAGCCTCCAACGATAACGTCAGAGGCTTTTTTATAGAAAAGTTATGAAGAACTAGACTAAAAAGCTATTCAACTAGACATTCATTCGTCACAATTATTCGTCAGTAGGCACTGTATTTTCAGTTGCAGCATCTATATCTATTTGCTTTTGACCCTCTGGCTCAAACGTACCATCTTCTCTCATCGCATCAACTAAGGCATTGTCACTTTCTTCGTGCTCAACACGCGCCATTGCTACCAATTTTTCATCTTTCGATAGACGAATGAGAGTAACACCTTGAGTATTACGACCAGAACTGGCCACATGCTCAACTGGCGTACGTACTAGCGTGCCTTTGTCTGAGATTAAGATAATGTCATCTTCAGGCTCAACTTTAGTGGCACGAACTAGAGCACCGTTACGGTCGCTAGTCTTGATAGCGATAACACCGCCACCACCACGGTTTTGCGTATTGAACTCATCAATGAAGGTACGTTTACCAAAGCCATTTTCACAAGCGATTAGAATCTCGCGGACGTCATCTTCGATTACGACCAATGACTTGATAAATTCATTAGTCGCGAGACGCATACCACGTACACCTTTTGCGGTACGACCCATTGCACGAGCATCATTTTCATCAAAACGAATGGCTTTACCACTTGAAGCAAACAGCATGACTTCTTGGCTACCATTTGTAATGCGCGCGCTGACCAACTTATCGCCTTCTTCTAGACCAACAGCAATCAAGCCATTAGAGCGAATGTTTGCAAACTGCTTAAGCTCTACCCGCTTCACTGTACCATTGGCAGTTGCAAAGAACACAAAAGGAGGCTCTGCTTCATTACTACCTTCTAATGCAGCGTCATCACCATTTATATCATTATCTATTAACGTGTCTGTTGATGAAGTCTCACCTTTTACAGATAATTCTTCCACTATCTTTGGAATTGGCAATATTGTGGTGACTGTTTCATCACCATTTAGACCAATCAGGTTTACTAGCGGACGACCGCGGGCTCCGCGACTGGCAATTGGTACTTCAAACCCACGTAAACTAAAGACACGTCCAGTATCAGTAAAGCATAATACCGTTGCATGCGTTGAGGTCACAACCAGATGATCAATGACATCATCTTCTTTCATTGCGGTTGCAGACTTACCTTTACCGCCACGCTTTTGCGCCACATAATCATCAATCGGCTGGGTTTTTGCATAGCCAGTACGAGAGACAGTCATTACTACCGTTTGCTCAGGAATGAGGTCTTCACGGTTGAAGTCAGTACGCGAATCTATGATATCGGTACGGCGCTCATCACCAAAGTTATCACGAATCTCGATCATCTCGTTAGAGATAATGGCCATCAATTTATCAAAGTCACCAAGGATAGACTCTAAATGGGCAATTTCACGCAATAAATCTTGATACTCTTCCGTTAATTTGTCTTGCTCAAGACCTGTCAAGCGATGCAACTGCATATCCAAAATCGCGTTGACCTGCTCAAGTGATAAACGATAACGTTCTTCGCCTTCAATTAAGCCAAATGGTGCTTTTGGATCTTCGCCCTCGATAAACTCAGGACGTACTGATTGACTACCAGCAGCGGTTAGCATCGCAACGACACTACCTGAACCCCAAGTATTATTGAGCAGGCTTTCACGTGCCAATCCACGGTTTGCAGAGGCTTTAATCGCGGCAATGATTTCATCAATATTCGCGAGCGCAACAGTCAAACCTTCGAGCAAATGACCACGTACGCGGGCTTTATTTAGCTCATAAATCGTACGGCGCGTCACTACTTCTTGACGATGGCGTACAAAAGCAGCGATCAGCTGGCGTAAAGTCAATAATTTTGGCTGGCCATTATCGAGTGCCACCATGTTAATACTGAAGCTTGATTCGAGTGGTGTTTGAAGAAACAGGTTATTAACGATAACTTCAGCCGTCTCACCACGACGTAAATCAATGGCAATACGCATACCATCTTTATCAGACTCATCACGTATCTCAGTAATGCCTTCAATCTTTTTGTCACGGACCAATTCAGCGATACGTTCGATTAGTTTTGCTTTATTAGTCTGATAAGGCACTTCGGTAAATACAATGCGTTCGCGGTCGCGGTTGACGCCTGTATCACTCATTGGTTCAATAATATAGCGACCACGTACATGTAAACGGCCTTTACCAGTACGATAAGCATCTAAAATACCAGCACGACCATAAATGATACCGCCCGTTGGAAAGTCAGGGCCTGAGATATGCGTCATCAGCTCTTCGGCTGATACTTGCGGGTTCTCTGCATAAGCTAAGCAAGCATTGATCACTTCGGTCAAGTTATGCGGTGCCATATTGGTCGCCATACCGACAGCAATACCTGTCGCACCATTAACTAGCAAGTTAGGAACACGTGCAGGCAACACACTCGGCATACGCTCAGAACCGTCGTAATTATCTTCCCAATCAACCGTGTCTTTGTCTAGGTCAGCAAGCATCTGATGGGTAAGCTTGGTCATACGTACTTCGGTATAACGCATGGCAGCCGGAGGATCATCATCAATCGAGCCAAAGTTACCTTGACCGTCAACCATTGGATAACGCAAGCTAAAGTCCTGCGCCATCCTTACGATTGCGTCGTATACCGCACTATCGCCATGTGGATGATATTTACCAATGACGTCACCAACCACACGGGCCGATTTTTTGTATGGCTTGTTATAATCATTAGATAACACATGCATCGCATACATCACGCGACGGTGTACCGGTTTGAACCCATCACGCACATCAGGCAGCGCGCGCGAGACGATCACGCTCATCGCATAGTCCAAATAGGATTGCTTTAATTCATCCACGATGGCAATAGGACTGATCGAGTCGCTCATATACACTCCTTCACTCACATACTTTCTCTGAAGCTTGCAATTTTACTAGAATTGGTTATGGCCATACAAAAATACAGCTGCACAAAAGCGCAGCTATTATCGATATACGAACTATAAAAAATCACTACCAAGCATGCAAAACAATAGGAAAATGGCGATAGTTTTAATGTTGAATAAAAGAAGCTATTTTAGCACAAATTTGCTGATTTAGGGGTATCTACGTGTCATTAAAATCAAGCAAAACAGCTCATTAGCAACCAATGTTTTGAAGCGCTTACTAACATTCTTAAATAGTAGATTTATCGCTGCTAATATTGAAACATTGTTATTGACATATTTTTTTGGATTGACTGATTTTTCCATTTTTACATATAAATTTACCATCTTTAGAACAATGAGCTACTCCGCCCATTTTTCCTGAGCAAGGCGTATTACGTGCTTGGGCATGACTAATAGGTGCAATGATAAAAGCACATGTGAGCAGCGATGCAATGATTGATTTCATATTTTCTCAGTGTTATTAACTATAATGATTTATCCATTAAAAAACTGCACCTCTCAAGATGCAGTTCTTCCAAATTTATAAGCTATCTAAATGATTGAGCTTAAGAATTCTTATAACGCTGTAAAGCTTTGGTCAAAGAACTCACGCGCGGCTTGAGTACAAGAGGTACTGACTAGACCGCCATGATAGCTGGCTAATATCGCAGCGCCTGCGGCTTGTGCTAATAATGTAGGGTCAGTTACGCCTGCTTGTTGAGCGTCTGAAACAGCTTTATTCTGGACTGCTGTCAAAGTAGTAGTAAACCTACTTTGGATATTATCTATTGCTGTCGTTGACATCCACGGGTTGCTCATAGCACTACCAATCGGAGTCACTGCTCCTCGATTATTTCTTACATCCACATCCAAGACCGTGATATTAAGATTAGAGGCTGGAGCCGCACCTGCTTGCTGCAATATGGCGGTCATCGAACCGGTATTTAGATCATAATATACAGTTGGGTCTGAATTACCACCACATATAAGCGTTGGCATTTTAGGGATATAACCGCGTAGATCATTAGCTTTCAGAGCTTTACGCAAATTGTTTTGCGGATTAGCGGCTGGAAGTACACCCGTTTCAGCCAACAGACTATCAGGGTTTTGTAGCGCATCAGCTACATAAGTAGTGCGAAAATCTGTTTTGATAAGATAGTTATCATCCGCAAACCCTAAGAACGCAAAAGGAACGGTGGGTAGCGGTAGCATATCAAGTGTAGGGTTGTTTTGAGGATTATTTTCAAACAATGCGTTATCCGGTAGCTTGTTAGCGGCTACTAGCTCTCCAAAGCTTAACAAGCTTGGTAGCTGAGTATTGGAATAGTTGGTCGTAAAAATATCCGTGGTGTTTCTATAGATGTTTTTATACTTTTTCTGCAGACCAGTTGCCAATAACGGCGCAAACCTAGTAGCTCCGATATTGACATTTCCTGAGAATATAGAGTCACCAAAAGCAGCTAACGCATAAGGACCTGATGAGGGTGCTATCGCTGTTACTGGCTTACCTTGCTGCTCTAATAGCCTTGCCGTTGCCATTGCCACATAGCCACCTTGCGAATAACCACTAATAAACAATTTACCAGAATCATCGATATTAGTGTACTTGGTATTATTAGCGTGCTGTTGCCTATCGATAATTAAGCGCGCACTATCTAAGGCATCGACCATATCAGTGGATTGTTGATCGGCGACTAGATAAGGATGATAGCCAAGATCAGAGTCGTCATAACCAGCATAGTTAGGTGCGACGACGATATAACCTTGGGCGGCGAAATTCGCTGCTATGAGTGTTGCCTCTGAGCCAGCAGGATTTTGCGGATTGCCCACTTGACTAAAGTCATAGACCTTTTCAGTAGTGGTGCCATGAGCATAGAGCAATATAGGTCGATCACCTTGACAGTCAGCGCTATCACCACTGGGTAACATCAATGCAGCAGTTGCATTAGTGCGCTCGCCAGCAGCACCCTTAGTCGGATAACTGACCTTTTCTATTTTGATATCGCATTTCGCAGCAGGTGTTGCAGTATTTCCCAGACCAAATCTATTATCTATTTGAGTTTTATCAAACGCACTAACAGACTGAACGGACGTGGGATAAGCTGTGATTATTTGATCGTTATCATCATCTCCACAACCCGCTAGTAATAGCAGGCTACTTGCCACTGCAACTGATAGCGTGCAACGTAACATGGTGGGTTTAGTTGAGGTAGTAATGGCGTATGTTTGAGGGGTATAGACAGAGGCAGTATTTTTTTGATTGCCATCTATGTTGTTATTAGATTGAGAATGGGTCATGTTTGCTATCCTTAGCAGTAATAAAATGAAACCGCCGAACGTCCTTGGCAGTCGGTCAAAAGCCCCTTTATAATAGGCTTTTTGGTAGTGATAACTTAACTATTATTAACTCTTATACCTTATTGGTTATACCGCAAACGGTTATGAAAAGCTACTGAAAACCGTGTAATCGTCTGTCATTTGAGTGCTACATCTAATATACGTACATGTTCAAAACACATATTTGATAGAAGGAATTTTCGGTTATTGTAGACAAAAAATTTCTACTCGCTACACTACTCCCTCACATCCTAAATACTTTTCACAACTTTTTGTATCAGCAACTACTAAATAGGCATTTATCGTTATGGATATTATTCTTGTTATCGTCTGGATTTTGGCTATGGTACTGTACAGCTTTTCTAGCGATTATGCCGTCAGTTTCCCCAACCATAACAACCGCGCCTTGCCCTTTGTGCGTTGGGGCTCACTACTAATTGCGATGATACTGTCCGGCTACTTAGCGCAAGCTTACCAAGACAATCTAAAAGGCAACGGCATTTGGGTATTTATCGTAGTAGTATTTGTCGTTATTACCTTAGCTAAGCTGGTATTCAAATGGGTGATCAATAGACGACGGTAGAGGTAAACCTTCAACCATATTAGTAAAAATACCGCTTCCCATAAAATAAATAGCAGATTTAAACTTAATGATAAATAATGAAAACCAATTGATAGCACTAGAAACCGAACGTAGCGACCGTAGCTTTGACGCCATTGCCGATCACTTTGAAAAAAAGGTCTATGGTGGTTTAAAAGGCGACATTCGATTGGCTGTTTTACGTCGCGATATCTTTGGCTACGTCGAACAGCTAAGTCAAACGCTAGGACGACCATTACGTATCTTGGATGTGGGCGCAGGGCTGGCACAGATTGCAATAGAACTCGCGGTGCAAGGTCATACAGTTGTCATCAATGATATATCAGCTAATATGCTTGAAAAAGCAAAAGTGAGTGCCGAACAGGAGGGTACAAACCCTGATATTACTTGGCACGTCTGCCCATACCAAGAGCTTGAAGCTAAACTGGCTAAAGATGATGCGGGTAAGTTTGATTTGATACTGTGTCATGCCTTACTTGAGTGGCTAGCAGACCCTGCGGCAGTGATGAGTTTCTTTGATAATCAGCTTGATGATGAGGGCGTACTGTCATTATGTTTTTATAATCCTGCGAGCTTTGACTACCGCAACTTAATCATGGGTAATTTTAATTTGCTCGATACCTTACTTGATAAAGCTGATTATCAAGCTGACAACAACAAGAGTTTGACGCCCAATTATCCAGTTGCCAAACAAGAAGTTGCGTCGTGGCTACAACAGCATCATTATCAAATTATATTAGAGAGCGGTTTGCGCGTATTTCATGATTATGCACCATTAAAGCGCGGTGGGCATAATGACCCTGAAGCGGTCATTCGAATGGAGTTACGCTACTCGCAACAAGAACCTTATAAATGGCTTGGCCGTTATTTACATATCATGGCGACTCGTCAAACTTAATTATAAAAGACTGTCTCACTGCAATCGTTTCATTACGGCCATTTTAATAACAGTCATCTTCTTGCATTAAAATGTCGATTACTACCTCGTCTCTTCAACTCTTGATGATCTATCGTATTCTGACCAAGTCGTGGCATTGATCTCTTTTTCATCGAACACGACCACGTGTTCGAGTAAGGGCAAAATACCAATATGCGATCCAATCTCATGATTATGATGGCTGGCGACTAAGGATAAAACCGTCTGTCCATCATCAAGTTGTAAACGATATAGATAGTTGGCACCGCGAAACACACGCCCTACTACCAAAGCAGTCTGCGTACTATCATCATCATGAATGATATCATCGGGACGGACCAAAACTTTAATCGGTGTGCCATTAGGATAATCATACTCACAGTACTGCGGCTGGCCGGACTTATCATAGACTTCCATTCGCCGATAGATATCGCCAAGCGCCGTCTCAACATGCCCCTCTTTAATAATACCGTCTATCATAGCCCCTTCACCAACGAACTCGGCAACAAACGGACTGATTGGCTCGTGGTATAGCTCACTTGGCGTTGCCCATTGCACCAGCTCGCCTCTATGCATAACGCCCACTTTATCTGCGATGGCAAAGGCTTCGTTTTGATCATGGGTGACCAATATTGCTGTCGTATTTGTACGTTTAAGAATATCACGTACACTCATAGCAAGTGATTCGCGCAGTACTACGTCAAGGTTAGAAAATGGCTCATCGAGTAACAATAATTCAGGCTTAGGTGCCAACGCTCGTGCTAGCGCAACCCGCTGCTGTTGGCCACCTGAGATTTCAGATGGACGCTTGTTTGCATGCTCAGTTAGTTCAACGAGGTTTAGCATCTCAGCCACTCGCGCTTTTTTGTCGGCAGCTGACCATTTATTGAGACCAAAAGCGATGTTCTTCGCCACGCTTAGATGCCCAAATAATGCATAATCTTGAAACACCATACCCATGCCGCGTTTGGCAGGTGCAACAGCAAAAGAGGTGCGCGCTGTCTGTTCTGTTAGACGATGACCATTTAAACTAATAGTGCCTCGACGTGTAGGCTCTAACCCTGCGATAGCACGTAATGCTGTGGTTTTACCACAACCACTGTACCCTAAGAAACAACCAATTTCACCTTGCTGTAGATTTAGCGATAATCCATCAACGATGATCATATCATCATAACCGACTACTAAATCTTTGACACTCAAATAAGGTTTATCAGCACCAGCTGATTCGTGTTGCATAGACTGCGGCATAATGACAGCGCATGTAGAGGCTTGCTTGATATCTCCAAGCGCAACTTTCGTATCAGTAGATTTGAGCTTAGATTGAGCCATTTGGTCTGCTGAGTCTTTAATAAGGTCAGTATGCATAGGTGTTACCAATGAGCGATAGAATGATTAATGCGATAAAAACAAAGATGAATTATAAATAATGATAATTGAGTGTCGCTATATATATAGTACTTTAAATCAGAATGACGATGTAGCAGTTTTGACAATGATGTAGCAGTTTTAAAGTGTATCGACTACCCTAACTGTTTTTATCACTTTGACGCAGTAATATCCAGACTGGAAACAATCCAACCAGTACGATAAGTAAGCTTGGTAACGCTGCCCTTGCCCACATCCCTTCACTAGTCATCTCAAACACTCGTACGGCCAGCGTATCCCAACCTTGCCGCCGCGTCATGAGCGTAATTGGCATTTCTTTCATTACTTCAACAAAACCCATCAATAAAGCAGTCAGCATACCAGGCTTAAGTACAGGCAGTACAACCTGATACCAACGCTGTAACGGGCTATCACTGAGTAGTTTTGCAGCAGCTTCTTGGTTAACAGTTAAACGCTGCAGCTGACGTTCGATAGGCTGGAAGCTCACGGTCATAAAGCGGGTTGAGAGCGCCAGCAACATAACAATGACACTACCTGATAGCACCTGCTTTGAGGTAATTCCAAAGGCGATTAACTGATTATCAAGCCATGCTATAGGAATAAAAACACCCACAGCGAGCACTGTGCCAGGTACTACATAGCCCAAATTAGCCAACGTAATCATGAGCTTCGTTGTTTTATCAGAATATTGACGCTTAATCCACGCAATAATGATGGCAAGAAAGGCAATAAGCAGTGTAGTCATACTGGCAATCATTAAGCTATTGGTCACAAAATCAATATAACGCGCATCGAAATCTTGGCGAAAATTCATCGCCGTCCAATAGAACAACTGTAAAAATGGTACGAGAAAGGCAATAAGAAAGACTATCGTACACAGTAGTGTCATCGCAAGTTTCGCAGGCGTACTGGCCTCAAGGCGGCGATTGCTTCCTTGTGTGACCGCGTTGCCACGCCTTGCTTGCCAATACTGCTCAAACAATACCACAATGAATACGACACCGATAAGTAAGGCGGCCAATTGCGCAGCAGTCGTTAGACTGAAAAATCCAAACCATGCTTTATAAATAGCAGTGGTAAAAGTATCGACGTTAAATACCGAGACGGCACCAAAATCTGCCAGAGTCTCCATGGTTGCTAGCAACAAACCACCGATGATCCAAGGCAGAGCTTGCGGTAGTGCTAAACGAAATAGCACTCGACTGCGGCTAAGCCCAAGCATTTGACCTGCTTCAATAGCACGCCGACCTTGAGATAAAAAAGCTTGTCTTGCCAGCAGATATACATAAGGATAAAACGCTAATGACAGTATCAGCCCTGCACCCCAGACATTACGTACTGAAGGTATTGCCGTGCTAATGCCCAAATCACGTAGACCAGTCTGTAGCGGTCCACTAAAATCAACAATCCCTACCGTAACAAATGCCAATACATAGGCAGGCATCGCCAGCGGCAACATCAGCGCCCACGAAAAAAACCGCTGTCCTGGGAAGCGGTACATGCTGGTTATCCATGCCAATGCCGTACCAATACTACCAGCAATGACTGTTACCATCAGCAATAAAATAACGGTGTTTTTGAGGACTTGCGGCAGCACATACTCGCGCATGTGCGTCCAAATATCTGCTACTGGCTGCGTCCATGCAAAGAGGACAACTAAAATCGGTATCAGCATAAACAACGAAATCAGCCCTAAGACTGATTTCGAAAAAATACGCTTGGCAACTATACGCTCTTGGCGGGCAACGCCATTGTCATTGACAGGGCTATCTTTGACAGTATTGTCTTTATTAGCAGACGCTTTTGTCATTGTCATAATACAAATATTACCCTGTCAGACGCATAGAGATTAAACTACTTTATAACAGATTATTTATAACCCACTTTATCCATCATTTGGATTGCTTGCGTTTGCAGTTCGCCAAATCTTTGGACGTTGATACCGTCTTGCTTAAATGTACCCCAAGATCTAAGCATATCTGACTCATCAATTCCTTCTTTTACAGGATATTCTTTATCAGAGCTGGCATAAATACCTTGGGCTTCATCAGAAGATAGCCACTCCATCAATTTGAGCGCACCATCTGGATTGTCTGAATTCGTTATCACACCGGCACCAGAAATATTCACATGTGTACCCGTCGTATCTTGGTTCGCCCAAAATATCTTCACAGGGAAGTTAGGTTTTTCATCGAGCAGTCGACCATAATAATAACTATTGGCAATTCCGACTTCACACTGTCCTGCCGCAATAGCTTCTAACATACTGGTATCATTACTAAACACGTCAGTGGCTAAATTAGCTACCCAGCCGCGAACAATCTCTTCAGTTTTTTCAGCGCCTAAGTTTTCTATCATACTAGCAACGAGAGACTGATTATATACTGCGTTCGAGGTACGTAAGCAAAGCTTGCCTTTCCACTTTGGATCTGCAAGATCTGCATAAGTAGATAGCTGATCGGCATCTACTTTGCTTGGATCATAGAACATCGTACGCGCACGTAATGACAGACCTGTCCATTGACCTTTTGGATCACGATATTTGGCAGGTACATTACTTTCAAGTACGGTAGAAGCGACTGGTTGCAGTAGCCCTTGCTGCGCTGCTTGCCATAAGTTACCAGCATCAACAGTCAATAACATGTCTGCAGGTGTGTTCTGACCTTCAGCTTGTAAGCGCGCCATTAATGGACCCGTCTTATCAGTAACTAACTCGATTTTCACGCCAGTTTTTTCGGTATATTTATCTAGTAACGGCTTGATAAGTTGCTCATTACGTGACGAATAAATCGTGACCACTTGATCATTTTCTGAAGTCGCTGCTGTATCATCATTACTTGACTCTTCAGTTGCTGGCGTTTGCGATTCTACGTCCGCATTTTCAGCCGGGGTAGATGCATTATTACAGCCCACTAGACCCATCATCATGCTAAAGACAGCAACAGATAAAGTGGCCTTAACAGGGCGAGTCAACGATAGGCGTTCAGCAACCGCGTTCAATGACATGGTCTTCTCCATAGTAGTACGACAGATAGGTGAGATAGCGTTATATGATGAGCGATTAATTAGGCATTTAAGCCATCAAAATGCTAATTAATTAATGAAAAAACTAGAAGCAACATACTAATCGAAATGAGATTAATTATCAATACATTTATTTTTCCTGATAATAATCTCAATAAGAGACAAGTTATACCTCATGTTCAGACAGCTTAATCTTGATTATTCTGTATTAGCCATTGTCCTAAAATCACATTGACAGCTGCCTCTGTACGCAAAATTCTTGAGCCTATATGTACCGCCTCACAGCCCTGTTCATGAAACAGTTCAATCTCATAATCAATCCAGCCACCTTCAGCGCCGATGCAAACCACACTTGGCAAAGTAGTCTTGGTAGAAGACGATAGCGACTCATAAGATAGCTGCTGTAAATACTGTGAGAATGACTGCTCACCATAAGGGTGTGCGACTATGGCATTATGGGTAATTAAGCTAGCCAGCTGATCTTCCACAAACGGCTTAAAGCGTTTTTGTAAAGTAATGCGCGGCGCTATCGTATCGACCCCTTGTTGCAGACCTTCCAATACAAACTCATCAAGTCGCGTAAGCAACGGACTTTGCCAGTAGCTTTTTTGGGTACGGTAACTGTTGATTAGGACGATATCGCGAACACCCAGTGCCGTCATGTCCATAATCAAGCGGCGTAGTACTTTGGGACGCGGTAATGCCAAAATCACAGTAACATCTAACTTAGCTGGTGGCGCAGTATCAAGCTGCACCTCACGTAGTCGTATATTGTCAGACGCAATGCTATCAATGATGGCTGTGCCAAGATTGCCGCCAAGCTCGCCGATTTTAAGCGTATCACCAACTTGTAAGTTCAATACTTTATTGACATGGATGATTTGTGCGGAAGCAGTAATTTGCGCATAAGGCTGCGCAATATTAGAGGTGGGTAACAAAATACAATTCATACAGCATATCGCTTAATAAAAATAAGAGTGAGCGCCAATTAGAATGGAGTGATTGAAATTAATAATGAACTAATCACAATAAGCTAAAAACAATCAAGTAATAACCGTGAGCAGAATTAACGTCAAGCATTAGGGCGTGTCCTCATTTTGATAATGGTAATAAAAATGAGGACAAACCCTAGTAAACTACTCAATCGTTTCTTCTATCATTGCCAGTTGACGAGTCAAGACTGCTTGCTGTTGGACGGTTAGTTGCGCGCCTGCCTGCCCTGCTTGCTTAGCAGATTCTGGATGACTCAGCCAAAACTTTAACTGCTGATATATCAATTCAATATCATTTTTGGATTCGTTTATTGAATGCTCATTACTGCCAAGCGCTTTATAAAAGGGATTATTAGGCTGATATAAAGCACCAACACTTGCCAGCTTATCTACGACGCTTTGGCAAGACTGGGTATATTGTCCCATGAGTACCGGCTTACCTACACTCATAGGCTCAACTGGATTATGACCACCTATATCAACTAGAGAGCCACCGACGAGCGCTACATCTGCTTGTGCATACCAATGCATCAGCTCACCCATACTATCGGCTAGATAAACTTGCGTTTGTGTAGTGACAGCTTCGTCCTTACTACGCCGTGCCATCTGCAAACCTGACTTGCTAATCAATTCAGCCACTTCATCAAAGCGTTCAGGATGTCTGGGCACAATGATGAGTAGTGTTTCAGTAAGCTCAGGTGTATCTAACAGTTGCTGTTGCAATGTTAAGGCCGTAGTTTCTTCACCGCTATGAGTACTCGCCGCTATCCAAACTGGACGGTCTAGAAACTGCGAATTAGGTAATGAATAATGTAATGAATCAGTCCGCGAATCAGACAGATTCGACAGCTCAGTAATAGCGCGCTCTTCTTCGACTTTGTCAGTCGCTAGTTTGGAATCAGTAGCGTTTTTGGAATTGACAGCTTTAGGCGTATTGATGACCCATTTAAGAGAGCCAGCAACGCGTATCTGAGCACTATCTGCACCCAACTGTCGAAAGCGTTTAGCAGATTCGCTATCTTGCGCGATGATTAAACTAAGGTTTTGCATCATGCTGGTGCTTACTGCACTTATCTTTTGATAACGGGTAAAAGAAGCTGCCGATAGCCGTCCATTAACGAGAATACTAGGGACATTCTTCTGCGATAAAGTCGCTAGAATATTCGCCCACAGCTCAGTCTCTACAAATAATGCAGCAACTGGTTGTACATGCGCTAAAAACGTCTCGATAACTGCAGGCGTGTCTACTGGCACATAACTGTGACTCATACGACCTTGCGCAATCTCCTCAGCGAAGCGACTAGCACCGCGTGCATGACCAGTCTGCGTAGTATTGGTTAGCCATATACTATAACCTTGCGCCAATAAGGCATCGAGCAAGGGCGCGACCGTATTGGTCTCTCCTAACGAGACGGCATGACACCAGATTATTTTATGACCAACATTATTGGCGTTAGATACAGGACGCGGCGGGTACTGCTTGCCAAAACGCTGTGCTACTTCTTGCTGATAATTGTCACGGCTGTTCGAACGACGCCAGACCTGTATACGATATAACGGCTTTAACAACGAAATAATAAGCCGATAATACCAAGGTGGCGTGCGAGCTGCACGTTTAGGTAGCAAAGAGTGATTCATAGCATAATTATTAGAGTCTGTACGGACAGCCGATGATGACTCAGACTCAGTAGATGGTGGTACAGAAGATGATGGCATGAAGAAGCCCAGTTTGATAATAGACAAAACCACATAATAAGCAGTCAACAATTGGTCAATTCTACCGCAAATTGTAGGAAAGCCATACAACTTAGTGACTCGAATGCTTAAAATTTATATAGTTGACCTACTAGATAGCAAAACCTTGCGATTATTTCTAATATCAAAACAAAGTATATAGTATGTTCATACTCAAAAATAAGAAAGTGCCGTTATACTTATCCCTGCTTTGTTTTAAACTAACTATATAAAGTTAAAAGTATATTTGTGAAGTCTACGAGTTAATGTTTCGTTATCATACAAATACAACTAATAATATCGCGCCAACTAATACTATTCCAATCAAGAGCTGATAACGTTTAATACTATGCTGCTCTTGTTTTTGAGTCGTTATTAATGCTTGCGCGTCCTGCCACTGGGTCACCAGCTCTGCTGCTTCTACATGACCATTTTTAGCGGCCTCCTCTAACCAATACTTACCGCTATTAATATCTTGTGACACTCCTACGCCTTGATAGTACATTTTACTAAGCAGGCGTTGAGCGCGGACATCTTTATCGTTTGCAGCTTGCTTGACCCAGTCCACACCTGCTACTTTGCTAGCTTCTGTATCCGTTATCAGCCCTTCGCCTAATAATTCATACATGGCCAGTCGTAACATTGCATCGGTATTACCGAGCGCACTAGCGTTTTGTAGCAAAGTTAACGCCTGCTGACGGGATGTTTGATGCAGCTCTGAAAACTGCATTTGGTCACGTGGCTTGTTTTGCCGCGCAATATGCCGCTCGAACTGATCCAGTATTTTACACGCTTGCAGGTAATCATCGTTGCCAGCATCTTGCGCTACTTCAATCTCCTTTAACTCTATAAGCAATTGCGTAAAAATCTCTGGCGTTACAGAAGCCTTTGAGTGTTTAACAGTTTGTAGTTGGGTGGTAGTCGCGCTGAGATTAATAGGCGTTTCAGATATTTTAGGTTTGACGCTCGCTGTTGCATCGACTATTGACGACTTAGCTTGCTGTGCTACGACTAGCTTGGTAACAGGAATTTCTCTGTGTTCGGTAGCTTGGACTGGTAGCCGTTGGTTTTGAAAAGTTTCATCAGTAATCAATATGGGTCTAATACCTACTGATTCAGAATGATGCTCTAAATTTGGTTCAGCTGTTGCATTACTAGTATTTTGCGGTAGTCGCGCGCTTACTGCTTGATAAAGTCCGCTGGCAATTTGCTTACCTTGTACCGCCTGAAACTGCCGATCAATATGACCAAACAGACGCAAACCTATAGGCTCTAACGCGAAGAAAACATTTGCATTACCTTTACACTTATCACCATATACCACCGCCATATGTTGATAAAAGTCATCTGCAACCAATGGCAGCTCAGAATAGTGTTTACGTAGCTCAAACTGACCATACCAATGCACTTCACTTTGCCAAAGCTTCGCTAATACTCGTCCTGCATAAAAAGCCAAGAACAGCAGCAAATTACGATAGCTATCGTCTGTTAATAGCGTAACTTCATCTAAAGCTCCAGAGCTACCCTTGGACTTTGCAATATCACGACGTATCTGTGAAATCAGCGTATCTACTCGCTGTAAGCTAACGAGCGATTCATCCAATTGACACTCATGCAACTGTAACTCGTAAGCAATACCACCTGCGATAGGACGATTCGCTACAAAGTCTTGCCAATAGCCTTCCGCCATATAATCAAGGGAGGTTTTAATGACATTAGCTGCAGTAGAATTAGACTTGGCAAGCATAATATGAGCATATCCTTTTTAATACAAATCACTAATGACATCATTAAGTAATGCATAAGTCATAAGATAATTATAAATACTATAACAAGGGGCTAAACAGACGTACTACATTATCAAATAAGCGTTCAGAATCACGACGCTGCCGCCACTCTTCTAAACTCAAAAAGCGACAGTTTTGTAGATAAGTATCTTGACAGTCAGCGATTTGAGCAACCATTTCAGGCGTATAAATTGCCAAACTGACTTCCATATTCAAATAAAAACTACGCATATCAATATTCACTGTACCAAAAAGACAGTAGTCGTCATCAATGACTACCGTTTTGGTATGTAATAGTCCACCTTGGAATAATGCAATCTTTACGCCAGCTTCAAGCAGTTCTTGATAATAAGCTTGTGAAGCATGCTGTACTAGAAATGAATCGACCTTTTCTGGAATAATTAACGTCACATCGACGCCGCGCTTCGCCGCTATTTCGAGCGCCCCTGACAAAGCTTCATCTGGCACAAAGTAAGGCGTGGTAATTTGGATACGTTTGTTAGCACGGTGAATAATAGTTACTAAGGTATTATAAATAACGTGGGCGGTCACTTGTGGCGCTGAGGGTATTAGCTGAGCGATTACATTATCAACAACTGGCATTTGCGGTATCGCAATCGAGGTCGCTCCTGCTACAGTAGGTATATAATTATCTAAATCGTCAACGAGCACTTGAATCCGGCTGTTAATATCATTGATAGTAGGATTCAATACATATAGCTTACGAGTGTAACTGTTCACCCGTTTGTCCAGCGCATATAGATTGTCATTATTTTCAGCACCAATATCAGTAATAACGACTTTGGCCATAGCCGTGGCAATGCTAATCGGTTGCTGACTGACACTGCGCATCATTACATCAATCCACTGTCCGACACCTTTGTCTTGTTTAAAAAACTTCGGATCAACCAGATTGAAACTACCGGTATAACCGATATGCTCATCAATCACGACGATTTTACGATGATTGCGCAGATCAGAGCGCTTAAACAGCGTCTTAAATAATCCTACTGGTAACGACTGGTGAACAAACACTCCTGCCCGCTCTAATGCTCGATGCTCAGAGCTATTAAAAAAGCTAAAACTTCCGACACTATCGATCAATATATGACATTCTACCCCGCGCTTAGCAGCAGCCCTCAAGGACTGCAACACATCTATAACTCGGCCCTTAGGGTAAATAATGTAGAACTCTATAAGAATCGTACGCTTGGCATTGTCGATATCATCGATAAGACGATTAAAAAATGATCTGGAAGAAGTTAATAACTGCATTTGATGCCCAGCAAATACCCCAAACCCTGTCCAGCGAGTACCAATACGGCTGACACCGCGGTAATTGACCGGGAGCAAATCCTGTCCTTGATCAAACACCAAACGCTCACGTGCTGCCATATCATTCATCAGTAGGCTTGCCTGATCCACACGCTTACGATAACGACGGCCAATCATAGGCTCACCGACCAGAATATAGGACATAAAGCCAACCACAGGTAACGTGTATAGAACCGCTATCCACGCAATTGCCACCCCGATATTGCGCTGTACCGAGACCACACGCAGAGTCATTACCACCATCAAGATGATGTGTAATATAAGACCTAAACCTGCAAAATCACCCCAAGACCACGATGCAAGGTGCTGCTCAGCTGCTAAAGCTTCTATAACCGCCTCCACCAATCAACGTAAAAAAATATGGATATCGAAT
This sequence comes from Psychrobacter sp. S1-30-MNA-CIBAN-0213, assembly GCF_040309845.1. Taxonomy (NCBI): domain Bacteria; kingdom Pseudomonadati; phylum Pseudomonadota; class Gammaproteobacteria; order Moraxellales; family Moraxellaceae; genus Psychrobacter; species Psychrobacter sp. S1-30-MNA-CIBAN-0213. The sequence goes on from NZ_JBEOPE010000005.1 coordinate 228,596, forward strand.
GTCAATAGTTAGGTAGTATAGTAGCTTTTATCTACCAAACAATGGGTAACGCTTAATAAATGATTATTGATAGTGAATTCTAACAATCAACGTTACTCGCATATCTGGATTAGATTTATCCTTAATAAACAATAGCATGCTTAAAATATCTTGGTTATTTATCACAATCGGATACCGCTACTCTTACCCATATTTGCAGCCTGTTTTTAATTATTTGATATATTTATAAAATAGTATTTGACAGGCAGTTGTAAATCTATATAATACACACCCACAGCAAGGGGCTTTAATTAATAAGTTTTGAGTTGTAGAAATTATCGTTAAGGTATTTCGATATTAACTAGAGCGTGACTATTTTAGTTAATAAAAGCTTTAGAAAATTCTATTTATAGGATTTCAGTAATACCTAGTTTGGATGCGTAGTTTTCAGAATTTACGACAATGTAAATTCTCTTGCGCTCGGACGAAGCAGTGCTTCGTTGTATCCTCACTCAGGGTGATTAGCTCAGTTGGTAGAGCGTCTGCCTTACACGCAGAATGTCGGCGGTTCGAATCCGTCATCACCCA